>NZ_CP011120.1:2527500-2677500 GCF_001628715.1 Acetobacter oryzifermentans
ACATGGAAGCCGACAAACCCAGCGGCTCCAGTTACCAAAAGTGTCAAAATGTATTGCCCCACGCCGCAGGGCAACTTTTTGGCCCCACCCATGATTACTGCAGAATCTCAGCCGCAAAAGCGGCTGTTAATTAAAGCTTTTTACCTAAAGATGGTGCTTCCACCTTATCGCCTACAGTAATGCCAAACTTGGCAGTTACCCCCCCTGCCAGCTCAAGCGTAGCAGCTACCGGGCCATGACTGCTGATTCGTGCCAAGCTGCGTGGCACTGCATTTTCTGTAATAGCCTGAATACGATGATCCGCATCTATAAAAACAATATCTAGCGGAATCAGCGTATTTTCCATCCACATGTCACTCTGCTGTGGTGTTTTCCACACAAAAAGCATGCCAGAGTTTTCTGGCAGATGTTGGCGGAACATTTCCCCCACCTGCTGCTCACGCGGAGTTTTTGCCAACTCAACTGAAAAAACATGCCGCCCACTGGGGGAAACTATAGCCAATTCTTCCCGCTGTAATTCAGCCTGAGCGTGTGTTGGCTCTCCCGTTTCTTCTGCATAAGCAGGTAAGAGAGAACCCGCGGCACCGCCGATCATGCAGGCTGCCATCAGCCCCAACAGTTTTTTTGTCAGCACCTTATCTGTTCTCCTCGGTCCCATCATCTTTGCAGAAATGGATTACTGGCACGTTCTGCCCCTAATGTCGTCAACCCGCCATGCCCAGGCACGATAACAATATCATCCCCTAAAGGAAGTAGTTTTTCCTTTATGCCTTGAATAAGCTGTTGGCTATTACCGTATGCAAAATCGGTTCTACCTATTGTTCCTCTAAAAAGAACATCTCCCCCAAAAGCAAAACGGGCCTTTTCATCCACAAATACAACGTGCCCGGGCGTATGCCCCGGAACATGCACAACACGAAATGTACATCCTAGATAGTTCAGACTTTCACCATCTTGGGTGAAACGGTCAACATCTGCATTTTCTAAATCTGAAAGCCCAAAATGCCGAGCTTGCTCTACAATGGATTGGAGCAAAAATTGATCATGAATATTCGGCCCAATGACATCTGGCCGCGTTACCTGCGTATTTTCCAACCCACGACACAAAGCCGCCACCCCTCCGGCATGATCTAGATGACCATGCGTGAGCAGAATGGCTTCTACTTCCAGTATATTTTTTTTTAAGAAATCCAGCAGGACATTCGCGTCTCCACCGGCATCTACAATAACGACTTTACGTGTTTTTTCATTCCACAGAACAGAGCAATTCTGCCGAAATGGCGTAACCGGCACGATACGCAACTGCATATCCGGGTAATTGACGTGCATACCTTATTCCTCTTGTTCTCTATAAATTATCTAAAAAATGCTTTTATGAGTTTTACACAAAAAAAAGCTGCCAGAACCAGTGTCTGGCAGCTTTTTATACAGCAAAAATGCTCTGCTTATTGAGGCAGCACCCAGCCTGTTTCTGGAATATCAAAGTGCTTACGCAATTCATGCGCAGGCACGTTGGTTAGATCCTTGGTGAAGGTTTTGATAATCTTTGCCGTTGCAGGCTTGCTCAGATGCGTCTTGATTTCATGAATAATTGGTGCCGGAGCAGCCACCACAAACCCATCAACCTTGCCGCCATGCGCAATCATGCTGTTCATGCGGTCTGCCACAACGCGGGCAAAAGCATCTTTCGCATCATCCGCCGGGGTAGAACCAGAAGGCATTTTACCCGGGGTACCTTCATGGCCACGCGTGTCAAAATCCTGCACATCGCGCATTTCGCCTTCTGCATCATGCAAAAAACGCACTTTGCCACCATCTGCAACAACATAAACTACCAGGCCATCTCTTGCTTCCGTCATGGAATACATCCTTTTCAAATCACTCTATCAGCCTGCCAGCATGCCGTATTATGCGACATTTAACCACCAGCGCTGCTGCGCTGCTGATGTGCAGTCTGCGTGCTGAGTGATATAGGATTGAGGCATGACAATTCCACCCTTCTTTTCCCAACTTGTTACTCCTCTGGATCATGCCCTGCTCTGGGCCCGTCAGGGCCAAGCCGTTGCCATTGCAACCGTAACAGGCACATGGGGTAGTTCCCCCCGCCCCCCAGGCAGCAATATGGTCATGAGCAAAAATGGCCTTATGGAAGGTTCCGTAAGTGGCGGCTGTGTGGAAACAGATGTTATGCTCCACGCACAAGAAATTATGGAAGGGCAAGCACCAACCGTTCTTTCCTATGGTGTGAGCAGTGCCAAGGCGTGGGAAGTCGGGTTGGCCTGCGGAGGCACACTGGATGTTATGGTAGAAGCCGTTCAAAGCCCTGCCTGCCCAACCGGAACATGGCCGCTACACCTGCTAGAACAGATATGCGATCTTCAAGCGGCTCGAAAAGCCGCAGTGTTGGTGCGCAGCTTGGATGGCAAGCAGCACATTCTTGCGCAGGAACACCAAAAAAGCACTTTCGAAGAGCTTCCACCATTCGTGAAAGAAGTCGCCTTTCACCAGCTACAAGAAGGGCGCTGCGCAGCAATAGAAGAAGCTCTTGGGCAAAAATGGTTTGTGCAACCCATTATTCCGCCACCTCGGCTTCTTATAGTGGGCGCTGTGCATATTGCGCAGTATCTTGCTCGCTTGGCGCAGATAACCGGCTTTTCTCCCATAGTCATAGACCCGCGTGAAGCACTGGCGACAGCAGACCGCTTTCCGGGGCTGGAAAGTGGAAGCACCCTTATTACAGAATGGCCGGATGAAGCTCTGGAAACCTTAGGGGTTGATAGCATGACTGCCATCGTGACCCTAACGCATGATGCCAAACTAGATGACCCAACACTTGAAGCAGCCCTGAAAAGCCCAGCTTTTTATATTGGTGCTTTGGGGTCTCGCAAAACACAGGCGAGTCGGTTGCAACGCTTGCAAACTCTTGGCTTTACCGAGCAGGATCTCAAACGCATACGCGGCCCAGTTGGCTTAGCTATTGGTGCAGTGGGAGCTGAGGAAATTGCTCTTTCTATAATGGCGGAAATTGTTGCCACCCGCCGCCATGCCCCCTTGTCAGACATTCGCGGGTGGTAAAACCTGCGTTTCTGCCAGGAACATGGGCCTGCGTGCTATGCGCAGGTCGTTCTGCCCGTACTGCCCCAGCCAACAAATTATTAGCTCCGGACGCTACCGGACAACCTATGCTGGTGCAGACACTCAAAAATATTCTCAACAGCAAAGCTGAAACTGTTCTGGCCCTTCTACCGCCAGACCAGCCAGAGCTTGAAACCATTGTGCAAGCGCATTTCTCCCACTTCTTGAAAGCAGACAGGCTACAGCTACAAACTGTTTTGAATGCGCGCTTGGGCCTTTCCGCTTCTCTGCATGCAGGTGTTCAGGCTGCTCAAGCAGGAAATGCACAAAGCCTTCTTATGTGTCTGGGCGACATGCCTCTGGTTTCCACAACGCTGTTGAACACACTGTTGGAGAACCAGAATCAATATGCTCCTGCCGCCACCGCACCGTTACGAGACGGCAAGGCTGGAAATCCTGTTGTCTGGAATCCATCACAATTCAGTAAATTGCTCCAGGTTACGGGGGATCAGGGCGGGCGGGCTATTTTGCGCAGTCTGGGTGCTGATATACGCCTCATTCCAGCCAATTCTACCGAATTGGTCGATTTTGATACGCCAGAACGGCTGAAAATATATCAGCAGATGGCTTTTCCTGGCAGTTGACCAGACGGACACACCCTCCGACAATTCACAACAGACCGTAAGTTTTCACTGAACGGTCGTTTTATCTATTTTTCAACAAGGTCTCACCATGAGCAAAATTCTACGCACTAACCCCAACCTCATTCTTTCTGCTGCGGTTGAATATCACGGCTTTATTTTCACGCAGGGTGTTGTTGCCCGCAATCTGGATCTGGATGTTGAAGGCCAGACACGTGATGTGCTGGAACAGATTGACACACTGCTAGAGCAGCACGGCACAGATAACACCCGCATTCTGCAAGCTCAGATCTGGGTGAAAGACATTAATGACCGTGACAAGCTGAATAAAATCTGGAGCGCTTGGCTGCCAGAAAATATGGCCCCTGCCCGCGCTTGTGTTCAGGCTGTGATGGCTGACCCACGTATCCTTGTGGAAATCATGGTCACCACCACAAAATAAGCCCTTAATATTGACCAGTTGGTGATGTGAGAAAACGTGGCATTCATGCAACATTCCTCCGAATCATCACCAACTGGCGCGTGTTCCCTATTCTCTTAAACAAAGGCTGGAATGAAACGGAATCAGGCGAATTTATGACGTAATATAGGATAAAAATCCTATTTTTCCTTTTTAATACCCATCAATGAAGCAAAGAGTAACTTTAACGATTTTGGTGCGCAATGAACGCTTGCCTGATCTGCATGGATGTTTAATACCTGAACCCGAACATTGCAGTACCCCAACTCACGGCAAATGCGATCAGGAAAGGTAAGCACAATGCGGCACGGACGGTCCGGAATTTTCAAACTGAAGCTGGCCGTTTTGTCTTTTCTGTCCGTTTCTGCCTTTACTGCTTCTGCATCTGCCCGCACCCATCATGCCGCCGCTCACCATAGCGGTGTGCATAAAATTGTATTTTCTGCATCCGGCCATGCGGCAGGCCGATACGCAGGTGGCCGCTGGCACCCATCTGCGGGGCGTTACCGTTCCGGGTATTATGGTGGGCACGTTATTCAGTGCGTTGCTTATGCCAAATCTGCATCTGAAGTGGTGCTGCATGGCAATGCGCGTGATTGGTGGCATAACGCAAGTGGCGTTTATGACCGTGGCCATGCACCAGAAGCAGGTAGTGTGCTGAACTTCCGTGCAACACGCCGCATGCCTTTGGGCCATGTTGCTGTTGTGCGCAATGTTGTAGATAACCGCACCATTATGATTGATCAGTCACACTGGGCACAGGCAGGCATCAGCCGCAACGTAGCCGTGATTGACGTTTCTCCAAACAATGATTGGTCTGCCGTTCGTGTAGCCCTTAACAATCATTCTGGTGGTTTCGGGTCCATCTATCCAACTTACGGCTTTATTTATGCACGCCACCCTGGTGCAGAACGGAACATGCAGCAGGAAGTTATGACAGCATGGGCCAAAAAAGGCACCACCACGCAGCTGGCACAGGCTCCGGCAACACCTCGCCAGATCTCTGCTGGTCAGGAAGATCCGAATATTGCCTTTGATGATAACAACTGAAACCAACCTTTAGTTTCTTTGCAGAATCTTCTTTTCAACGCTCGGCTTTGTCGGGCGTTTTTTATTGCTTTTTCCATAACAAGAAACTCTTACACAGAGCATAAAAAAAGGGGGGCAACCTCCTTTGGTTGCGCCCCTTTCTTAGTAACCATCAGAAACGATTTGCTTATTCCATCCATTCAGCAATATCTGGACAAGAGCAAACTAGGTTTCTGTCACCATATACGTTGTCAATTCGGCCTACAGGTGGCCAATATTTGGTAGAAAGCTGCACATTACCGGGGAAACACGCTTCCTGCCGTGTATAAGGGTGCGTCCATTCCGTTGCAGTTAGTGCAAGACCTGTATGAGGGGCATGACGCAACACTGCATCTTCTGCCGTAACCTTACCACTTTCAACTGCACGCACTTCCTCACGTATAGCCAGCATGGCATCGCAAAAACGATCCAGCTCCGCTTTTCCTTCAGATTCAGTTGGCTCGATCATGAATGTGCCGGCCACCGGAAAGCTAACTGTTGGCGCATGAAAACCGTAATCCACCAAACGCTTGGACATATCATCCACAGTAACGCCTGTTGTATTCTTGATCGGTCGTAAATCCAGAATACATTCATGCGCAACACGCCCGTGCGCCCCTTCGTAAAGCACAGGGTACGCATCTTTCAGGCGGCTCACAATATAATTGGCGTTCAGAATAGCCACCTGCGTAGCCCGTTTTAGGCCTTCATCTCCCATTAAGCGAATATAAGCCCATGAGATCGGCAGAATAGAAGCTGATCCAAAAGGAGCAGCGCTTACAGCCATAACAACATCTACATCTGCCGGGTTTCCGGGCAGATAAGGTGCCAAATGTGCCCGCACACCAATTGGCCCCATACCCGGGCCACCGCCACCATGTGGAATGCAGAAAGTTTTATGCAGGTTAAAGTGGCTAACATCCCCACCGTAGTCTGCCGGGCGTGCAAGCCCAACCTGAGCATTCATGTTGGCGCCATCCACATATACCTGCCCACCGGCTGCGTGCACCAGATCACAGATTTCACGCATGTTTTCTTCAAACACGCCATGAGTAGAAGGATAAGTGATCATCACTGCGGCCAGATCATTCGCATGCGCCTTTATTTTCTCACGCATGTCTTCCAGATCAATGTTGCCGCCTGCATCACACTTTACCACCACAACCTTCATGCCCGCCATTTGGGCAGAAGCTGGGTTGGTACCATGCGCAGAAGCCGGAATTAAACAAACTGTCCGATGCCCTTCCCCACGCCCCTGATGATACGCACGAATAACAAGCAAACCTGCATATTCCCCCTGCGCGCCAGAATTAGGTTGGAAGGAAACAGCATCATAACCGCTGATAGCACACAGCCACTTTTCCAGATCCTGCAAAAGAACCTGATACCCTTTTGCCTGATCTGCCGGTGCAAACGGATGAATGTCACAAAAACCAGACCACGTAATGGGCAGCATTTCCACCGTGGCGTTCAGCTTCATGGTACAAGAACCCAGCGGAATCATTGTCCGATCCAACGCCAGATCCTTGTCTGACAAGCGCCGCAGGTAACGCAGCATATCCGTTTCTGAACTACAGGAGCGGAACACAGGCTGCGCCATAAAGCCAGACTGGCGGCGCACACCATCAGGCAATGCTGTGGAAGCCGCCACAAGCGCCTGCGCCATTTTTTCTACACGCCCGTGTTCAGCGCAAAAAACAGACCATACAGCGTAAACAGTTTCCGGCGTGCTGGTTTCATCCAGACTGATGCCAATACGGCCATTCCCTGCATTACGCAGATTCATGCCAGCAAAACGCGCACGTTCCAGAAGGTCAACAGCACCTTCGCCTACATTCACGGTCAGCGTGTCAAAAAATGCGGTTGTTTCAACAGTTACGCCCAGTGTGCGCAAACCAGCGGCCAGTGTAGCAGCCAGATCATGAATGCGCTGTGCAATTGCCTTCAGACCTTCTGGGCCATGATAAACGGCATACATGCCCGCAATAACAGCCAGCAACACCTGCGCCGTGCAGATATTGGATGTCGCTTTTTCACGCCGGATATGCTGTTCACGCGTTTGCAGGGCGAGACGATAGGCCGGGCGCCCAGCACTATCGACCGATACCCCAACCAAACGCCCCGGCATGCTCCGTTTATAGGCATCCCGCACAGCCATATAAGCTGCATGCGGCCCACCATACCCCATGGGAATACCAAAGCGCTGGGTAGAACCAATAGCAATATCCGCCCCCAGTTCACCGGGAGAAGCCAGCAACGTTAAAGCCAGCGGATCTGCCGCCATAACAGCAATACCCCCCGCGGCATGCAGGCTTTCTATCTGCTTTTGCGGGTTTGCAATCTGGCCGGATGTGCCGGGATATTGGAAAATGGCTCCAAATACGTTTTGGGCATCCAAATCTATTTCAGGCTGCCCAATCTGGAGCGTAATGCCCATAGGTTCCGCACGGGTTTTCAACACAGCAATTGTCTGCGGGAGACATTCTGCATCTACAAAAAAGACGCTGGACTTAGAGGTTGCAACCCGGCGAGCCAACGCCATGGCTTCTGCCGCTGCTGTTGCTTCATCTAGCAGAGAAGAGTTGGCGATATCCAACCCTGTCAGCTCTGTAATCATGGTTTGGAAGTTCAACAGGGCTTCCAGACGCCCTTGGCTGATTTCTGGCTGATACGGCGTGTAAGCTGTGTACCAAGCCGGATTTTCCAGAATATTCCGCTGGATAACAGCGGGCAGCACCGTACCGTAATACCCTTGCCCGATCAGGGATGTCATAACCTGATTTTGTCCGGCCAGTTCACGCAGGCGTGCAAGAACCTGTGTTTCCGTCCATCCAGCACCGAGCCCCAAAGGCTGTGTGGCACGAATGGAAGCTGGAAGTGTCTGATCTATCAGATCATCCAAGGAAGCCGCACCAACAACACGCAACATTTCGGCCTGATCTGCCACAGTCGGGCCAATGTGGCGCGTAGCAAACGCCTCACCTTCAGCTTTTAAGGCAGCAAAAGCGGGAAGAGCTTCAATATTCTGTTGGGAACGCGCATCCGAACCGGGAGCAAGGGAGAACATGCAGAAATTTTTCCTGAACAAGGCCTGTTTGGAACAGGCCATTTTTTCCAATCAGGCAGAAATCAGCCTACAAAAGCTGCATATGCTGCGGCATCCATCAGCCCAGAAAGCTGATCTGGATTAGCAACGCGAAATTTGACAATCCAACCTTCGCCTTCAGAGTCAGAGCTTACCCGTGCTGGATCATCAGCCAGTGCTGCATTGCTTTCCAAAACCTCACCATCAACTGGCGCGTAAATATCGGAAGCTGCCTTAACGGATTCCACAACTGCGATGGATTCCCCAGCTTTGACTTCCGTGCCCGATGGGCGGGCTTCAATAAACACCAGTTCACCCAGTTCATCAGCCGCGTGGCGAGTGATGCCCACGGTTGCTGTTGCACCCTCAACGCGCAGCCATTCGTGTTCTTTTGTGAAATACAGGGTCATTTCTCAATTTCTCCAGTTAAGCGTAAATTAATGTATCAACGGCCTAGCGTTTGAAATGCGCTGACACAAAAGGCAGTGCGCTCACGACGGAAGGTACGGAACGCCCCCGCAATTCAGCAAAAATGGTGTGCCCTATTTGGGTATCATTGCTTGCCACATAGCCCATCGCCACCGGGCCACCTACTGTGGGGCCAAATGCACCAGACGTTACCTTGCCGATATGCGTGGCAAATTCTGCATCTGCATATAAAGGTGCATCATGGCGCACAGGCGCACGCCCCTCCGGCCGCAATCCAACGCGGCGGCGGCTTACACCATTTTCAAGCTGGCCAAGAATAATATCGGCACCCGGAAAACCACCTGCACGCGCGCCACCATTGCGGCGAGACTTCTGGATAGACCATTCAAGCGCGGCCTCAACCGGAGTGGTGGTTGTATCAATATCCGCCCCATACAGGCACAGCCCGGCTTCAAGCCGCAGGCTGTCTCGGGCACCTAAGCCAATCAGTTTGACGTTTGGCTGTTCTAGCAGTTTACGGGCAACCCGATCTGCATCCTTGGCGGAAACAGAAATTTCAAACCCATCTTCTCCCGTATAGCCGGAACGGGAAATAACACAGCGGGCACCGTCTACATCCAGCGTACGCACATCCATGAACATCATCTTGCGCACATCTTCAGCAAACGCTGCCAAAACTTGTTCAGCTTCCGGCCCCTGCAAGGCAAGCAATGCGCGATCTTCCTGCGGCTCTACAACGCATTCTGCCACCAGTGCAGATTGCAGAAGCTCAAGATCAGCCTCCTTACATGCGGCGTTAACAACCAGCAGCAGACCATCTTCCAGACGCGCCACCATCAGATCATCCAGAATACCGCCTTCGGCATTGGTAAACTGGGTATAACGCTGGCGGCCATGTTTAAGGGCAGCAATATCTGCTGGCACCAGTTTTTCCAGCGCCAGAGCCGCATTATCTACATCCCCCGAACGCGGGCGCAGCAGCACTTGCCCCATATGGGAGACATCAAACAGACCAACATGCTCACGCACATGCCGATGTTCGGCCATAATGCCATCTGCATACTGCAAAGGCATGGCATAACCCGCAAACGGCACCATTTTGCCGCCGGATTCTTCATGCAATGAATAGAGGGGAGTATGAAGGAGAGTATCGGTGCCCATGCACGCTGCCTTGCCAAAAAGGCCGGAACCCACTGCAATCTGACAGACACATCAGCACAACACGAGGCTCCGGATTACATAATCCGCTGCCCCTTCTGTGCTTTTGCCTGAGATCGCTATCCCGTCGGCGGGTGCGATTGCACCTCTCTCCAGAAGTTTTAAAACGCAGGGTCCTTCTGCCTGAGAGTTTCCGGGGCGGTTGCTCCTTCGGCGCTGGCTAAGCCAGTCTCTCCCTCTGCGTTAAGGAACCGTGACATCATTTCGCTTTCAAGTCAATCACGGCCCCTATTATGCGTATTACCCCGCAGCTTTAGGCAAATGCTTGGCAATATAAGGCGGTAGATTAAACGAACCTACGTGGATTTCAGGCGTCCAGTACTGGGTTTTTTCCAAAATGCCGGATTCCTGAGCACGGGCACGCACCTGCTCTACATCCTGCGCTTGCAGGTTGCGACCTTTGCTGGCGATCCCCAGTGTCATAAACCCACCTACATAAGTTGGCACAGCAGCCACATAGGCAGATACATGCGGAAAAAATTTTGCACGCCGCACACTGGTTTCATGCAGTTCATCCGCCTGCATAAACGGCACACCGCACTGGTTTACAATCAGCCCTTCGGCGGTAAGGATACGTGCGCAATGTTCGTAAAATGAATCTGTAAACAGCACTTCGCCCACACCTATCGGGTCTGTGCTATCAACAATAATCACGTCAAACGAGGCATTATCTGCGCGGGCAACGTAATCTATTCCATCCCCCACAATCACTTCTGCCCGCGGATTATTCCACGCATCACCGGCAATAGATGGCAGATGCTGTTTTGAAAGCTCTATAACAGCACCATCAATTTCCACCATCACAGCTTTTTCGATGCCGGGATGTTCCAGAACGCGGCGCAGTACCCCGCCATCCCCTGCGCCAATAATCAGCACTTTTTTCGGGTTGGGGTGAGTAAACAGCGGAACATGCGTAAGCATTTCCTGATAAACAAATTCATCCTTTTCGGTAATCTGCACCACGCCATCCAGCATGAGCACACGACCGTGGGATTCACTTTCAAAAACAACAATATCTTGAAACGGGCTTCGCGTGCGGGCCAGTTCCTTTACCACACGGAAGTGCTGCCCCCAGTTATCATATAGGGTTTCTTCAATCCATGTTTCAGCCATACCAGCCTTATCTTCCCACATACGTCATGAGCTGCACTGCTACAGCCCTTTTACAGAACTGTAGCAGCACGACGATCAAACAGAGTTTTACAACTTTAAGAAAAACAGCCTTTAGGCAACCACGCGGCCACGGCGTTCTTCATCCACCTCAAGCCGTTTGGCCTGAAAGAGACGCTGCATAACAGGGATGGACAGGTGCGGATCACACGCACCACACATAAAGATGTCCACCGCAGCAAAGTTGCGTTCTGGCCATGTGTGAATGGAAATATGGCTTTCAGCCAGCACCACCACGCCAGAAACACCCCCATTGGGTGAAAAATGATGGAAATGACTGTGCAGGATTGTGGCCCCGGCAGCACGCGCTGCTTCGCACAGTGTTGTGTCGATCTTTTCTGGATCATCCAGATTTGTGGCGCCCCACATATCGACAAGCAGGTGAGTACCTGCAAACTTCTCGCCATTCTTTTCGACGAAGTAATCTTTACGCTCTTCGTCAGCAGACGAGACCGGAACAGAAAATGCCTGGTTATTGCTCGGGTGTTCCGAGACCATCCCCAGTTGAGCAAGTGCGTTCATAGACGTACCCCCAAACCAGTAGACAGCCTGTTGGGCAAAAATTGCCCCCTTGGGCCAAGAGCGCGCTTGGTAAGACCCCTGCGCCTGAGTTGCAAGCATTATTTACGTGTTTCATAAATTTTTCAGAAACACGCCACCCCAAAATACAGAATAATCAACGCTCTGTAGAATAATGCACAGTTTGTTTCACAAGCATGTCAAGCTGACGATCACGCTCTTTCCCCAGCGTTCGCCCTGCTAACCAAGCCTTTAAACGCTGCAAGGTATCTGCATCATGTGCGGCTGCAGAATCGGTGGCAAGCTGCATGGCAAGGTCTTGCTGCGGTTCTGTTAAAGGCCCTGTTTCTGGTAAAGCACGACTGGCCAAGCGGCCCACCACGCGCACAGCATCTGCCCATTGCTTGCCTTGCTCATACAATTGCCCGCGCAGTTCTAAACCAGTGTCGGATTCATCATCCGCCAGTAAGGCCAATGCCCCAGCCCTATCCCCCTTGGTAAGCGCAAGATGCGCTTCATCATAATGGCGGCGGGCAGCCATATCCTCCGGCAAGCCGGGAACAGTGCTTTGTTCCAATGCTTCCATGGCGGCATTCACATTTCCCGCCTTGAAAGCTGCCTGAACAATCTGCTCCTGTATTTCTGCGCGTGCTACCGGATCAGCCGTCAACACAACGGCTTGTTTGAACGCCATAACAGCAGCTTCGGCTTGCCCTATCTGCAATAGAAGCGTTCCGTAACCTCTTAACAGTTTTGCCTTAGATGTATTCTCTTCCAGTAAAGGCAATTGGGTCTGCAAAATATGCACCCGTTGCTCTGCGGATAACGCCCCATCCTCTCCGCTTACAGCTTTACCAGATGGTAAGGTATTAAACACAAGCACATACAAAGCCTGCCGTCGCACAGCCTCCAACCTGTCATATGGCGTTTGTGCAGAGGCAGAAAGCTCGCCCAGCACAGCTAAAGCCTGTCGTGCCCGACCACATTGCACAAGTGCTGTAGATAATAACAAACTGGTGTATGCCCGAGCAGTAGGCACAAGCTTTCCAACGCCTTCTTTTCCATCAAGAAGGTTTTGAAAGCTCTCGGCAGCCATGGCCGCAGCAATCTGATCATGCTGCAACAGAAAATTCACCAGATCTGCACGCGCATAAGCGGCTTTTTCTGGATCTGCCGCAGCCGTTAGATTTTCCAGCGTAACCCGTGCGGTTTCTACATTCCCTTCACGATCCTGCATGCGCGCTCGCGCAAGATCATAAACGCCATCACTGGGTAAAGGCTCCAAAATCAGAGCTGTTTCATCCGCACCATAACGCGCGATATAATTTGTAACTTGTGGAAGAAGCAGATCACGCAGCGGTTGTGGATAGCGCAGAATCTGTTCGTAATGACGCGCAAGTAAAACAGAAGCATCTTTGCTGTTTGCGCCACTCATCATCAGATACAATGCGTGCCATATTTCCAGTTCTGGGGGGGCTCCATCCATCTGCGTCAGAACGGATGCCGCAGCATCCACATCATGGCTTAATAACGCTGCGCAGGCCCGCAGAAAGAGCACTCCCGTTGGGGGGGCTCCCGGTTCAGACCGCTGAGGCATATTTTTTACAAGACGCCACGCATCTGCTGGATACCCAGCCACAAAAGCAGCGCGCGCAGCAGCAACCTGCGCAGGCCATCGTAAAGAAGGTGGTGCTTTTTCGGCGTCAACCTTCGCGCTAAGCCAGTTCTTTTGTAAAATGACAACTGGTGCAGCATGCAGTCCCAGCCAGAACCAGTCTAACCCACCTTCGGGTGGCACTGTCTCTGCTGTTCCCTGCCCTACAGGCAAAGCATCCAGCCCTAAAGCAGAGAGGAATACGCCTTTATCTGCAACAGCATCTAATCTGATTTGCGATGAATCCGCAGCCACTACAATACCTTGGGCAGAATCTCGCACACCATACCCTATGGCCCGGTAAGAAGAGCGATATCCCGTTTCCATGACAGACGGCGTTATCAGCAAACGTGCGCCAGTTGTCGGATCTGGAAACGAGATAACGTGCCCAGACTGTTTTTGTGGAAACAAAACGGCTTCTGGCATCATAACCGCAGGCGGTGCAGCCCTTACGCTACCTGTATCGCCTTTTGGAAGCTGTTCCAGCAACCAGCCATCCAGCTTTTTATGTAACGCAATATGTGGATGAGACGGCACATGAACGCGCAAAACCGTGGCGTATTCCAGCACCGTTACATCCGTATCTGCAAATATGCCTTGCCCTGTAAAATTATGAACTAACGAAGTCACGGGACGGTCTGCCACAATCAGCAAATCAGACCCAGACCAGAAAGCCGCAAGAGCAACCTCCGCTCCTATAGGCAGAAAAAGGGATGCCCCTTGCTGGCCATCCAGAGATTCCTCCTGCACTGCGGGAACAGGAAGCGCATGCAGGCCATCTTCACCCGCTACAGCCGACAACGTGGGCAGCAACAAATAGGCGAAAAGCATTCCGCACATATATCTGCCCATTACGGATTTACCTGTTGCCACATCTTCTCCAACCTCAAACGTGCTGCAACGCTGCTTTTGGCAGCATACGACCTGCATGACAAAGGAGCCACGGTCTGTGCTAGAAAAAACTAACCATTTCCATCATGCCGGGGCACTATAAATGCTCGATCGCATCACCAGTATGCAGATTTTTGTCAAAGTTGTAGCTGCGGGCAACTTTACAGGGGCAGCACGCCTTATGGCGCTTTCCCCAACAATGGTAACCAAACATGTGACTGCACTGGAAACCCGGTTAGGAGTTTCTCTCTTTCAACGTAGCACGCGGCATCTTTCCTTAACCGAAGCAGGACGCCTGTTTTTGGAAAGCTGCCAAAAAATTCTGGCCGATGTAGAAAACATGGAGCAAACTGTAAGCGAGCAGTACCGTGAACCACGTGGGCAATTACGCCTTAACGCTCCGGTTTCCTTCGCCATTCGGTATGTCGCGCCTTATCTGCCTGAATTTAGCAGAAGATACCCGCAGGTTCAGGTAGAGCTTGGCTTGAATGACAGACCCGTTGATTTGGTTGAGGAAGGGTGGGATCTTACGCTGCGTATCCGCAACCTAACAGTCAGTACGCTACGTGCACGTAAATTGGCTGCTGTACGTATGATTATCTGTGCCTCTCCTGCTTATTTAGAAAAGGCTGGCACACCCACGCATGTAAATGAATTGCAGCAGCACAATTGTCTTGGATACACCCTTAGCGGAAACAATAGCGCATCCCGTTGGCATTTTGGAGAAAGCGGAGAAAAAACCGTTTCTGTTTCCGGCCTACTTTCCGCCAATAATGGAGATGCTTTGCGAGAAGCCGCAGTAGCTGGCGCAGGCATTGCTTACCTGCCGCTTTTTGTTGTGAGCCAAGAACTGCAACAAGGCCAACTTATTGCTTTATCATTGGATTACCCCACCACACCGGGGCCAGACTTACACGCCGTGTATGCACCCGGCACAAGTATTCCCTTAAAAGTCCGCGCCATGATTGATTATCTTGCGCAGTGCTATGGCCCGATTCCACCATGGGAAAAAGCAGCATAACCCAAGGGTTATAGGCGCTAAAACTGTCTTTTATATTTTGGAAGATTTTAAAATGGTGAGCCGGGAGGGACTCGAACCCTCGACCATTCGATTAAAAGTCGAATGCTCTACCAACTGAGCTACCGGCTCACACCTTTTAATCGTGCAAAACTTAATGTCTGCGCGATGGAGGTGTTCCTAAACGGATTACCTTACCTCTGTCAAGCAGTAGAAAGAATTTTGTGCCATTCCTGAAAAATCAGATGGTTCGATCGGTTTCAGATATAAAAAAAGCGCCACCCCAACCGGAGTGACGCTTTTTTGCAGATATTCGAAAAATCAGGATTTTTCGCCAACAGCCGGACGCATGCGAGAAATCCGATCCGGATCCTTCACCATGCCGGACATGCCAGACCCATGTTTGATTTTATCGACGTTTTCCATACCTTCGATCACTTCACCCACAATGGTATACTGGCCATCAAGGTGCGGAGAAGGTTCAAACATGATGAAGAACTGGCTATTAGCACTGTTCGGATCAGACGTCCGCGCCATACCAATGGTGCCACGTTCAAACTTGGCTTTGTTTGTGAATTCTGCGGGTAGATCCGGTAATTTGCTACCGTGCATACCCGTACCCGTTGGATCACCACCCTGTGCCATAAAACCGGGGATAACACGATGGAAGGGTACGTTATCGTAAAAACCTTCTGCCGCCAGCGTGCGAATACGTTCCGCAGCCTTGGGGGCCAGATCTGGACGCAGTTTAATAATAACGCGACCGTGCGGGATATCCATATGAATGATATCGTTTTTATCTTCTGAAGACATCAGAAACTCTCCTTGTGTTTGCAACACCCATGTTTACCACGTCAGGCAGAAACGTTTTTCCTGTCAGCAAGGCGTGCCAACAAACGCACCTGCGTGCCCGGTGTTACAAATTCCGAAATATCTCCACCGTAACTGGCAATTTCTTTCACCAGACGGGAAGAAATAAATTGGGTGCGTTCTGAAGCCATAAGAAACACGCTTTCAATTCCGGCATCCAGCTTGCGGTTTACGCCGCTCATCTGGATTTCGTAATCAAAATCAGAAAGCACCCGAAGACCACGAAAAATCAGTGTTGCACCATGTTCTCGTACAGCTTTCACCAGCAGAGAATCAAATGGCACCACCAAGATATCCCCACCCGTGTTCTGACGAATAGCAGGCAAGGCTTCTTCCACACAGCCAATCCGCTCATCCAATGGCATAAGTGGATTTTTGCCTGGGTTATGGGCCACACCTATTACCAGCCGATCCACCAAACGGGATGCGCGTTCAATCACATCCAGATGGCCAACCGTTACTGGATCAAAGGTGCCCGCATAAAAACCTACACGTTTGGGCACCACAGAGCCTGCGGGGGCGTTCATTCCCCCTCAGCCTCTCCCGCTTCATCTTCACCGTCATCCATAACAGGGAAGACACTGGTTACGCGCTCATCGTCATTCAAGCGGAACAACGTTACACCGCTTGCCTGACGCGCCATAACACGCACCTGATCAACCGGCACACGGATAAGGCGGCCCGCATCCGTTACCAGCATAACATCCGTGCCTGCCAGAACCGGCAAAGTAGCAGCCACTTCTTTCCCACGCTTGTTGGCCGAGAACGTCATGTTGGTAATGCCTTGCCCTCCACGCCCGCTTACACGGTAATCATACGCGGAAGAGCGACGCCCAAACCCACCATCACTCACGATCAGCAGGATTTCCTCGGCGACTTCAAGCTGCTCAAACCGTTCTGGAGAAAGCAGAGCATCCGTATCGGTGCCTTCTTCATCCGAATCGGGCTGCACCGCATCCACATCTTCCTCAGCCGCTTCTGCTGCGTTTTCAGCCCGACGCTTAGCATTCGCCATCCGCAGATAAGCCGAACGTTCTTCCACCGTTGCTTCAACGTGGTTCAGCACAGCAAGGCTGATCACACGGTCACCTTCGGCCAAGCGAATACCCCGCACGCCAGAAGAGCCACGACCGGCAAAAACACGCAATGTGTCATCGGTAATCTGGAAGCGGATACAACGTGCCCCACGCGTGGCAAGGAACACATCCTGCCCTTCACGACAGGTAGCAACACCTATCAGGCTATCTCCTTCATCCAACTTCATGGCAATCATGCCAGACGAACGGATATTCCGGAAATCACTCAAACGGTTACGACGCACATTGCCGCTGGCCGTTGCAAAGACCAGATGCAAGGCTTCCCACAGTTCTTCATCCTGCGGCAGCGGCAGCACGGCCGTAATGCTATCAGAGCCCAAATCTGGCAACAGGTTCACCAAGGCGCGGCCTTTAGCAGCAGGCCCGGCTTCTGGCAGACGCCAGACCTTCTGACGATATACCTTACCGCCTGAGGAGAAGAACATGACCCACTGATGGGTGTGTGCATTAAAGGATCGCACAACAATATCATCGCCACGTGTGCTGGCCCCCGTACGGCCACGGCCACCACGGTTTTGCGCCCGGAACACATCCAGCGGTGTGCGTTTAATAAACCCTTCCCGCGTGATGGTTACAACCATCTGGCCCGGTTCGATCAGGCTTTCATCGTCCTGATCTCCTGCATAATCCGCAATTTCGGTCATACGTGGGGTGGCAATTTCCGCCCGTGCTACGGAAAGTTCATCACGCAGCACTTCCATACGGCGAACGTGGCTACCGATAATTTCCAGAAGCTCGTTAATACGCTGAGCAACTTCCGAGAGTTCCTGCTGGATCTTGTCTCGTTCCAGCCCTGTCAGACGTTGCAGGCGCAGTTCCAGAATGCCGCGTGCCTGTGCTTCTGTTAGCCGCACTTTGCCATCCACAACCACGTTGCCGTCATCATGAATCAGGGCCAGCAGCGGTTCCACTTCTGCGGCGTCCCACTGGGCGGCCATCAGGGCTTCACGCGCTGCGGCTGCATCTGGCGCGCCACGAATAAGAGCAATAACCGCATCAATATTGGCAACGGCAATGACCAGCCCAACCAAAATGTGCCCGCGATCTCGCGCCTTATTCAGTTCAAAGCGCGAGCGGCGCAGAATCACTTCCTCACGGAACGCAATAAAGGCTTCCAGCACATCCTTCAGGCCCATCAGGCGGGGCTTGCCACCATCCAGCGCCAGCATATTCACGCCAAAGGAAGTCTGAAGCTGCGTGAAGCGATAAAGCTGATTCAACACCACTTCTGGTGTGGCATCCCGCTTGATTTCGATAACCACACGCATACCGGAGCGGTCAGATTCATCGCGGATATCAGCAATGCCTTCAATCTGCTTGTTACGTACCAGATCAGCAATACGTTCCTGCAAGGTGGCCTTGTTAACCTGATACGGAATTTCCGTAACAATAATGGCCTTACGATCCTTACGGATTTCCTCAATATCTGCCTTGGCACGAATAATAACGGCTCCGCGCCCTGTGGCAAAAGCACTGCGGATGCCAGAACGCCCAAGAATAATGCCGCCTGTGGGAAAGTCTGGCCCCGGCACATATTCCATCAGATCATCAAGTGAAAGATCCGGGTTAGCAATCAGCGCCAACGTGGCATCAATAACTTCTGATGGATTATGCGTAGGAATATTGGTGGCCATACCCACCGCAATACCTGTGGCACCATTGATCAGCAGGTTCGGGAATGTGGCAGGAAGAACAGTTGGTTCTTCCTCACTTTCATCATAGTTCGGCTGGAAATCTACCGTATCGCGGTCAATATCATTCAGCAGAAATGTAGAAGCTTTGGCCAGCCGAGCTTCCGTATAACGCATGGCAGCGGGGCTATCACCATCCACCGAACCAAAGTTGCCTTGCCCGTCAATCAGCTTGACCCGCATGGACCAAGACTGCGCCATACGCACCATGGCATCGTAAATGGAGGAATCACCATGTGGGTGGTATTTACCCATAACCTCACCAACCGCACGGGCAGATTTACGGTAAGGTTTGTCGTAGGTAAAACCACTTTCATGCATGGCATACAGGATGCGACGATGAACAGGTTTAAGACCATCTCGCACATCCGGCAGCGCACGGCTGACAATAACCGACATCGCATACGCGAGGTAGGAAGAGCGCATCTCCTCCTCAATGGTTACGGGCAGAAGGTCTGAGGGTTCCGGTACACCCGGCTGGTCAGAAATCTCGGTCAAGGTTTATCCGCTCTGTCATGCTGCACGCCCCGGATTATGGAGCATGTGCCAAATCCACTTCTGCACCGGTTACCCGGCACTTGCAGAATATTTTCTAGCACACAAAACCCGCACCACCTAGCGGCTGAAAGAGCAGACTTGCTTCAGGCAAAAGGCTGTGCCCATCATGACGGGCACTATAAGGAGTTTCAGCCATGCGCCTGCTTTTGGCATTACTGTTTCCGTGGTTTCAGTTTTTTACAATTGGTCGCCCTTTTTCGGGCATTATCTGCCTAATATTGCAGATAACGGTTATTGGCTGGATTCCGGCGGCCATCTGGTCTGTTTACGCACTCAATCAGTATGAAACAGATAAAAAAATTTCCCGCATGGGGCGATAAGCCTCCGATTTATGAGATGAGTAAAAAAGGCGGCTCCCAGTAGGAACCGCCTTTTTTATAGAAATCAGCATTTATATCTGGCTAGCTTAACGTCCTGTCATAATCCGATCCACCAACTGCTGTACTGTTGGCACAAACCCGTTGGCATAGAAAGGATCGGTCGCAAAGCGCCAGGCGTTTGTACCACCGAACATCAGATTATGATCCAGCACCTGAGCAGCATCTGGCCCGCTGGCATGTGCCACAGCCTGAAGCGTTTTCTGAATACAGAAAGAACGTGGATCTGCTTTATGGCCCGTTGAATACTTGGGGCCACGCTGGCTCCAATTAGAGAACTGACATTCAGACAGGCAGCCCATACAATCAGCCTGATCTGCCAGAATTTCTCGCGCTCTGTCTGGCGTTACAAAAATCAGGGTGGAATCCTGTGTGCGCAAGGCTTCAGTAAAACCCTGCTGTTCCCATTGTTGGATGCGCGGCAGATCTTCTGCCTTTACAAACACTTCACGCTTACGTGCGCCAATGCCGTAGGGCGTAACCAGATCTTCTTCTGCCGCCATAGCAAAAGGAACCTGCCGCTCTGAGCGCTCGCGCAGTTCCTGTAAGAAACTGTTGTTAACCGCAGAAGAGTAAAAGCCCGTAGGAGAGAAGCGGTTCAGGTACACATCACCCTTTTTCAGGGTGAGTAAGCGCTGCTTCCATGCTTCTGGAATAGGGCTTTCCTTCGTCAACAGCGGGCGCGTGCCAAACTGGAACACAATGGGGCCAAGCTCTGGATTATCAATCCAATCTTCCCATTCTTCCAGCCACCACACACCACCAGCCATGATGATGGGCGTATTATCCAACCCAAACCCGCGCATAAGTTTACGCAAGGCTGCAACACGCGGGTAAGGATCTTCCGGCTTTAATGGATTTTCCGTGTTGGAAAGGCCATTATGCCCCCCTGCACGCCAAGGATCTTCATAAACCACGCCACCCAACAGATCGGCGGATTTATGATAGGCCCGCTTCCACAATGCATTGAAAGCACGTGCAGATGACACGATGGGATAATAATGCACCCCAAACCGTGTTGCAATTTCAGACAGCCGATACGGCATACCTGCGCCACATGTAAGACCGTGAATAAGGCCTGGCGCGCCTTCCAGCACACCAGTAATCACCCTTTCGGCTGACCCCATTTCCCACAGAATATTGGCATGAATCCGACCTTTTCCGCCGGATATTTCATGCGCTACACGCGCTTGGGTAATACCGCCACGAATGGCGTAATCTACCAGTTCCTCATGCCGCTCACGGCGCGTACGGCCGTGATAGATCTGGGGAACTGGCTGCCCGTTTTCATCATAACTATCTGCATTGACGATAGAAACCGTGCCCGCGCCGCCTGCTGCAGCCCATGCCCCGGCCGATACGCCTGTGGAGACAGAAACCCCCTTACCGCCTTCTACCAGCGGCAGGATATCCACACCCCCCATGCGAACCGTATTGATCGCCTTCATGACCGTCCTATCGTTCCTGCAACTATCCGTATGATTGAAAGTGACCCGAAAAAGGATGCTTATTCAGCATCCCGACGGGGGCCACGTGAGGGCTTTTCACCCACAGTTTCCGTGATATCCGCACCCGTGTTCTGATCAACAACACGCATGGACAGCTTAACCTTACCGCGATCATCAAAGCCGATGACCTTAACCTTCACGGTATCGCCTTCCTTCACCACATCCGTGGTTTTACCAACGCGGCCCTGCGCCAGTTCGGAAATATGTACTAAGCCATCACGTGCACCAAGGAAGTTTACAAACGCACCAAAATCGGCAGTTTTAACAACCTTACCATCGTAAATGCGGCCCAGTTCCGGTTCCGCCACAATGCCGTTGATCCGGTCAATAGCCTTCTGTGCCTGATCATCAGAAGCGGCGGCAATGGTGATTGTGCCGTCATCCCCAATATCAACCTTGGCGCCAGAATATTCCACGATTTCGCGGATCACTTTACCGCCAGAGCCGATCACATCACGGATCTTTTCCCGAGGCACCTTCATGGTGGTGATCTTCGGTGCTGTGGAAGACACGTTGGTGCGTGTTTCTGTCAGCGCCTTGCTCATTTCACCCAAAATATGCATCCGGCCATCACGAGCCTGACCCAAAGCAATCTTCATGATTTCCGGCGTGATGGAAGTAATCTTAATATCCATCTGCAGGGCTGTCACACCCTGTTCGGTGCCAGCCACCTTGAAGTCCATATCCCCAAGATGATCTTCATCGCCAAGAATATCAGACAGAACAGCGAAATCATCGCCTTCCTTGATCAGACCCATAGCAATACCAGCAACCGGACGCTTCAACGGCACACCAGCATCCATCAGAGCTAGAGAGCCACCGCATACAGTTGCCATGGAAGAAGACCCGTTGCTTTCCGTAATTTCGGAAACCACGCGCACTGTGTATGGGAATTCCTTGCGGGAAGGCATCAGCGGGTGAATAGCGCGCCATGCCAGCTTGCCATGCCCGATTTCACGACGGCCCGGAGAACCGATACGCCCACATTCCCCCACAGAGAAGGGTGGGAAGTTATAATGCAGCATAAAGTTGGTGCGGTATTCACCTTCCAGCGCATCAATAACCTGTTCGTCCTGCCCTGTACCCAGCGTGGTCACAACCAGCGCCTGCGTTTCACCACGAGTGAACAGAGAAGAGCCATGTACGCGCGGCAGAACACCAACTTCCGGCACGATCGGACGGACAGTTACCAGATCACGACCATCAATACGCTTGCCGGTTTTCAGAACGGAAGAGCGCACAACATCAGCTTCCAGATCCTTGATCATCGGCTTGGCGGCTGCAACGTCCAGTTCATCAGCAGTTAGCTTTTCAACAATGGCTGCACGTGCTGCTTTCAGCTTTTCGTAGCGCACCTGCTTCTGCTTCTCCTTGTAAGCATCAGCAATCAGCTTGCGACCAGCTTTTTCCACCTGCTTGCGCAGCTGAATTTCTTCCTTGGTGGGCTCTGCCAGTGCCCATGGTTCCTTGGCTGCGTGCTCTGCCAAGGAGATAATGGCATCCAGAACCGGCTGGAATGCTGTATGGCCGAACGTTACGGCATCCAGCATAACTTCTTCAGACAGTTCGGAAGCTTCGGATTCCACCATCAGCACGCCTTCTGCCGTGCCAGCCACAACCAGTTCCAGATCTGATTCTTTGATCTGTTCCTGTGTCGGGTTCAGGATGAATGCGCCATCCTTAAAGCCAACGCGGGCTGCGCCAACGGGCCCAAAGAACGGAATACCAGACAAAGTCAGAGCGGCAGAACAGCCGATCAGCGCAGGAATGGAAGGATCATTTTCCATATCGTGCGTCAGCACAGTTGCAATTACCTGCACTTCGTTGCGGAACCCTTCAGGGAACAGCGGACGCAGCGGGCGGTCAATCAGGCGGGAAACCAGTGTTTCATTTTCAGAAGGACGGCCTTCACGCTTAAAGAAACCACCGGGAATCTTACCTGCAGCGTAAGCTTTTTCCTGATAATTAACTGTCAGCGGGAAAAAGTCCTGACCGGGCTTTACCTCTTTTGCACCAACAGCGGTGCACAGCACAACGGTTTCACCGTAAGTGACCATCACGGCGCCATCAGCCTGACGAGCAACTTTGCCGGTTTCCAGAATCAGCGGGCGACCGCCCCATTCAATCTCTTTACGGAAGTAGTTAAACATTCTGTAAGCCTCTGTTCTATTTCACTTCAGAGCCACAGAACAACAGGACAGACCGGCTGGGCGGACAGCGCCTCGGACGGCATGGTGACTGGCGGAACAAACCTCCCAGGCGCCATGTGGTCGGAAACGCCGTGGCTTACCGGGCACGAAACGCCCTGATGCAAAACCTGTGGCTGTATCCAATATGGTGACGCCAGCAAACAAGTGCTAGCGAAAATTCCGAACGGGAAGAGAGATCATGCCTACACACCCCCTCTTCCCGCCCGTTGAGCCGTTTTTAGCGGCGCAGGCCCAAGCGGCCAATCAGCGTTTCATAACGCGTCTGGCTCTTGCCCTTCAGGTAGTCCAGCATGCTGCGGCGACGACCAACGAGAATCAGCAGACCACGGCGAGAATGGAAGTCCTTCGCGTGAGTCTTCAGATGTTCGGTCAGGTTGTTAATCCGTTCGGTCAGGATCGCCACCTGCACTTCCGGGGAGCCCGTATCACCCGGTGCAGTCTGGTATTCAGCAATAACTTGCGTGCGACGTTCAGCAGTAATCGACATCACATGTCTCCATCAAAAAACATATCAGGTTTTAGAGAATCCGTACCGGCTTCAACCACCCGTCTTCCAGGCGGCCAATACCCAGCACGTGCTCACCGTCCATAACACGCACAACGCCCCCCTCCTCGGCGGTCTGTGGGATACGCCCCATCAGATCAACAAGGCCGAGAGCTTGCCCGTGCCGTAGCAGAACCGCTTCATCCTGTGTCAAGGCCAGCGCCGGGATGTCGGCCAGCGCGGTCGAGACCGGACGCAGAAGTTCCGGTGAAGCATGGGCGTTGTCGTCGTTTGGGGTGATTTTGTCCAGCACAATCGCATCGGCTTCTGTAAAAGGCCCCACACGCAGGCGGCGCAGCACGGTAATATGTCCCACTGTTCCGCATGCCAAAGCCACATCACGCGCCAGCGCACGCATATAAACGCCCTTGCCGGATTCGACTTCAAACACTGCTGTATCCCGATCTGGCCGCTCAATCAGTTCAAACCGATCTACGCGTGCGGGCCGCGGCGGCAATTCCGGCGGACGACCTTCTCGCGCCATATCGTAAGAACGCTCTCCCCCCACTTTCAAAGCAGAAAAAACGGGAGGTACCTGCATGATATCACCCGTAAGCGCGGGTAAGGCTGCTCGCAGTTCTTCATCAGAAGGCCGCACATCAGATGTACCAATAACATTGCCATCGGCATCATCGCTATCTCGCGCTTCACCCATTTTAAGAGTGAAGCGGTACACCTTGGTTCCATCCATCACGTAAGGCACGGTTTTTGTAGCGGTACCAAAAGCCAGTGGCAGCAAACCCGTCGCCAGTGGGTCCAGTGTGCCGCCATGCCCAACTTTTTGCGCATCAAACAGCCGTTTGGCGCGCCCCACTACCTGTGTTGATGTCATGCCGGAAGGCTTGTCTACTATAAGCCAGCCATTAAGTGGCCGCCCACGTCTGCGTCGCATGAAAACTCCCGTATGCGATTCATCAAATACCATGCAGCAGCCATGAACGGCTCAGCCAAAAGGTTTTTGCGTTAGTACAACTTATAATGGAGTGTGCACTCCATCTGGGGGTGCATGTAGCCGAAGGCTGCCATGCCGTGCAATGTTGCCATCAGGCGCAACGCTGGCCTGTTAAAAAGGACTGCCGACCAAGTTATTGTTCTTAAACCAAGGCAAACCCAAGGTTTGCCACTTCTAGCATGTATGAACCAAGGGGGCTGGTCATAGGCTTGCCTGTGCCGTAATGTCGCCACCAAATTATGGTTGATCAATCTTCCTCTTCCGGTCTTCACAAGACTCCCGACACCCCTTCGTGGTCTCTCCAGAACACGGCAGATGGTGTATGTTTGAACGTTGAAGGGGCTTGGACAGTTCAGGCAGGGGGCGCAACCCCCTTCCCGCAAGATAAACTGCCGATAGAGCCGGGCCATACCCTCCATATTAATACAACCGGTTTAAAAAACTGGGATTCGGCTTTTGTTGCCTTTTTGTGGGATGTCAAACAGGCCGCCAGCAAGGCACAGCTTCATTTTGATGAGCAAAACCTTCCGGCTCCCGCGCAAAGGCTTCTCGCCCTTTTACCCGATGCACCTGCCGAGCCTGCACAACCTCCGCGCAACAACGAAGGTATTTTTGCGCGTGTAGGTGATATGACCCTGAATGGGTTGACCGAAACAGGCACAGTAAGTGAGCTGGCATTAGATACCGCCAAAGGTGCCGCACAGGCTGTGCGTGGCAAAAGTGCCATGCGCATGAAAGACCTGTTGCTGGATATCTGGAATGCTGGGCCAGATGCCTTGCTGATTGTCGGCATCGTCAACTTTTTGGTGGGTGCCATTCTGGCTTTTGTTGGACTGGTAGAACTGCGGAAATTTGCTGCGGAAATTTACGTTACAGACTTGGTAGGCATTGCCTGCGCGCGTGAAATTTCTGCTATCATGACTGCTATTATCATGGCGGGCCGAACTGGCGGTGCTTACGCAGCCCGCATTTCCACCATGCTAGGCAACGAAGAAATTGATGCCCTACAGGTGTTTGGCATTCCCATCTCCAGTTACATTCTGCTGCCATCCATTGTCTCTCTCGCGCTCATGATGCCGCTGCTCTATCTATATGGCACTATTGTTGCGATTTTTGGTGGCTTTGCCGTTTCCATGAGCATGATGGATGTTTCCCCCATCGGCTATTGGATTTCCACCTTTGATGGTGTGGAGCTGAAGGAATTTATCTTCGGGTTTATCAAATCCTTCTTTTTCGCCAGCTTTATTGCACTGGCAGCTTGCCGTGTAGGCTTAAAAGCCGGACGCAGTGCGGCTGATGTTGGCATTGCCGCCACACGCGCTGTGGTTATTGGCATTGTGGGTATTATTGCCATGGATGCCATTTTTGCCGTGATAGCCAACGCGCTTGGAATCTGATGATGTCTGATGCAGAAACCCTTATTTCCGTTCGCGATCTGCAATTATCGTTCGGCCCCAAGATCATTCAGCAAAATGTTTCCTTTGATCTGAAACGTGGCTCCATCTTTGCCATCATGGGTGGTTCAGGCTGCGGCAAAAGCACGCTGCTTAAAAGCATGATCGGGCTGCTACGACCAACTGCCGGGCAGATTCTGGTAGATGGGGAAGATTACTGGGCGCAATCAGATAACCGTCGCACTGATATTAACCATCGTTACGGTGTACTGTTTCAGAGTGGTGCTTTATGGAGTTCCATGACGGTAGGGGAAAATGTAGCCCTGCCCTTGGAAATGTTCACCTCACTCAAGCCTGACACCATTCGGCGGTTGGTGGAATTAAAACTCGGGTTTGTTGGTATGGAACAGGCGATTGATCTGTTCCCCTCTGAAATCTCCGGCGGCATGTGCAAACGCGCAGGGCTTGCGCGCGCCATTGCTCTGGAGCCCGATATCCTGTTTTTTGATGAACCCTCCGCAGGGCTAGACCCCATTACGTCTGCCCGGCTGGATGATCTGATCCTGACATTACGGGATGGGCTGGGGGCAACCATTATGATTGTCAGCCATGAACTGCCCAGCCTGTTTGCCATTGCAGACGATGGCATCTTTTTAGATGCCAAAACACACACACCCATTGCGCATGGTTCACCGCGCGCATTGCATGACACCTGCAAGATTCCAGAGGTAACGGCGTTTATGAACCGATCTGCCTCTATTCCCTCCGCAGATAAGACAGAAGGCTGAGCGGCATGTCTCAAAGCACAAACCGGAAAACTCTGATCGGCGCGTTTGTGATCCTTGGCGGCTTGCTGGGCCTGTTCATTATTATGGCTTTTGGGCACATGCGCTTTTTCACACCCTCGCGTGAAGCCGCTGTTGTGTTCCAGAACTCTATCACCGGTCTTTCTGTGGGTGCGCCTGTAAATTTCCGCGGCGTTAAGGTTGGAACAGTTAAAAACATTACGCTGCGTTTTGATCCGCAAGACCGTAAAGCTTACATCCCTGTTGTGCTTACGCTGGAGCCAGATCAGATTCATGTAGTGCGGGATGTGCCGGGGGGCACAAAAGTGAGCATTCAGGAAATGATCAGCAACGGACTCCGCGCTGAACTGAACCTGCAAAGCTTTGTAACGGGCCAATCCAATATTGAACTGGATTTTGATAAATCCGTCACACCCGTTTTACACCCACGCATTACCGACTTGCCGGAAATTCCTGTGCGTCTTTCCACTATGGAAAAGCTGAAGGACACTATCGGCCAGATTCCGATCAAGGATATCAGCCACCATGCAGATCTGGCTCTGCTGTCTATTACATCCCTAAGCGATCATCTGCGTGATGATCTGCCGCCGTTGATTTCCAGCGTAAAGGAAACAGCAGATCGCTCCCACGAGACGGTACAGGCCGCAACCGATGCCATTAAGGATCTACAAGCCAAGCTGGATGTAACGCTCCTGAAAATGGACAAGCTGATGGACACCGGAAATACGCAACTTGATGCACGCGGCAAAGATCTGCACGCAACGTTGGCCTCTGCTACAAAAACTCTGGATTCCTTGCAGGATATTCTCTCACCACGTTCTATCGACCGAGCAAATCTGGATGCCTCACTGCGAGATATTGCTGCTGCGGCGGCCTCCCTACGTGGCTTCGCCAGCGATGTGGAACGTAACCCGCAACTTCTGCTGATGGGACGCCGCCCATGATGTTTCCTCCTCGCCGTATTGCTCTGGCTTTTTTGGGAGCCTGTACCCTGCTTGCAGGCTGCGCCTCTCCTCCCCTCCGGCTTTACACACTTGGCATGCCGGGAGACCGGGACGTTCAGCAGCCGCACCTTTCTACCCGCTTGACCACCATAGAAATTAGCCGCACGGTACTGCCTGATTATCTTGATAGCCAGGATATGATCACCCGGCAGGGAGAAGAAGTTATTCGTAGCCCGCGCTCACGCTGGGCAACACGGCTCTCTCTCGGCATTACGGATTTGGTGACCAACGAAATTGCATCATCCCACCCCAACGAACTGATTACAGATCAGCCATTGGCCGATGCAGCCAATATGCGCGTTCAGATCAACGTTTCTCGTTTTGATGTGAATGTAGATGGGCAGGCGGTCTTGGATGCAAACTGGGCCGTTATCCCACGGGATCCTAAAAAGCCGCTTATTCGTAACCGTGCGCATCTTACAGCTACCGGGTCTGTTTCTACGGATGCGGATACAGCATCCTTAATGCGTAATCTGGTTATTCAACTGGCAGACCAAGTTAATCTGTCCATTCCATCCACGCAGTAACAAAGCTGCCCGATACAACCACTTACGCGTAATTTCTGGTTATATCGGGTTGGGCTTCTAACCCCGCTTTTTAACTGAAGCAGTTTTGCGCGGTTTTGCGGCTACTTTCTGAGCCACAGGACGTATTGTTTTTGCCGCAACAGAAGGCGCTGCTTTTTTGGTAGTGCGTGCAGCAACAGTTTTACTGGCAGCACGACGAGACACTGGCTTTCTTACAGGCTTTGCTGGCTTTTGTGTTTCTTCCAATTCTTCAGAATAAGAAAGACTAGCCTCAGCTCTGTGCGTTGCAATCAAACGCGCAATAAGCGCTTCATATTCAGCCAGATACGACTTGATACACAGAGTTTGTTCAGCTTTTTCTCTAACTGCGCGACGCAAACGGGTTGCCAGCGGCTTATTATTCAGCAGTTCCAACACACCATCGGCAATTTTGTCTGGTTCTGTAAACGGCACCAGCACAGCCGTTTCCTGATCTGTCAGAAATTCCTGTACTGGGGCTGTCGCGCTTCCAACAATAGCGCACCCCATAGCCATTGCCTCGCGCAGAGACCACGAAGCCACAAAAGGATATGTGAGATAAACATGCGCATCTGAACGTTGTAGAAGACGCAGAAAATCTGGGTAATCAACTTTACCAGCAAAGTGTACCCGGCTTAAATCCAGTTGCCCTTCCAACTCCTGAAGCATTTTCTCCCGCCAACAACCAGATGCCAGCGGTGCGCCGTAACTCACACCATCTCCCCCAACCATAATGACATGCGCGTTGGGTTCTTCTTCCAAAATTTGGGGAAGCGCACGCATAAACACATGGAAGCCGCGATAAGGCTCCAGATCGCGCGAAACATAGGTAATCAGCTTGTTCTTAGGTGAAATTTTGATATCACCCAGCTTGAATATCTTTTTTGCAAGTTTGGGATCTGGTTTACAGGTCTCCAGATCTACACCTTCACGCAGCACGGTAATTTTGTCTGCGGCCCATGCTGGGTAAGCGCTTTTCTGGAAATCAGTAGGCGTCTGGCCATAGCTGGGGCCAGTAAGAGCCAATAAGTTAATGGCGTTCTTGGCTCGCACAATAGGCAACATTTGAGGCCGAAGCGGAAATTCTGGATCAAACCCAACATCAAACCCAGGTTCTGTATGATAATAGAACTCAAAATACCCCAAGACAGGCACATCAGGGTACACATCCTGAATATTCAGCAGTTCTCCCCACCCGTGGTGGCCGATAATAATATCAGGCTGAAATCCTAGGTTTTTGAGGGTGCGAGCGGCTTTTTCCACTTCATTGGCCCGCACCATTCCCATATCCAACTCGCGCACGGCCAGATGAGCCTGTGCCGCAGCCCCACGGGGCATACGGTACCTTACCCGGCGCACACCCTTAATGGCGTTTTGATTATCTTCACTAATGAAAACAACTTCGTTATCACCGTTTTGCACCAGATGGCGCACAATGTGCAGATACTGGCCGGGAAAATTTTGATGGATAAAAAGGTATTTCAAACCTGCACCTGCGTGCTGCTCTAATCACAAATAAAAAACAGGCCCGATATTTCAACCGGGCCTGTTCCTACATATTTAACGGCGGGAAGGCTTGCGCCCACGTGCGCCACCGCGCCCTGCTGCTTTAGGCTTTGCCGCTTTCTGAGCGGTAGAAGAAGCACGACGAGGCTGAGGTTTGGCTGCGCGCCTTACTGGTTTAACCAGAATTTCCTCTTCAGCATCATCTTCTATTTCTTCTTCAAGGTCTTCTTCCTCAAGAAGTTCGGCTGCCTCTTCCAGAACTTCAGCTTCCAGTTCTTCTATTTCTTCTTCCAACAGAGCGGCCAAGTCTTCTGCGGCATTCTGCTTCCGTTTACGCCCACCCCGCTTGGCTTTACTTTCTGCATCACGCGGAAGAATTTCAACAAGGAAAGCTTCTAATGGTGCAAGGCTATCAGCTTCTACGGGTTCACCGTTATCAACAGGCCCAATTTTGGTGCCATCCGTAAAGCTGGCTGTAACTTGGCAAATGAATTTTTTAGCCGCAGCACCTTTCAGGCGCACACACAAACCCAAAATAGGCAATGCCATTCCGCGGCTGCCACAATACTGGCCACCTTCTACCCACGGAGAGAGCCACCCTTTACCCAGAACAGCCTGATATTCAATATCATCAGACTGAATGAGATGAGCGGGTGCGATACCAAAACCTTCAATCCATGCCTGGCTACCCGGCACACCCATCCATTCACCAAGGATACCGGTAACATCACCACGCCGTTGGATATGGGCCCCAATTTCTGGCTTCTGGGCCAGCGCAGCTTCTGCGGGTGCTGTTTCTTTTGGAGCAGCAGCGGCTCCTTCAGGTGCTACAGGTACAGCAGCAGTTGCAGGAACGGGCAACGGATCAGATTCCGCACTTAGCTGAATCACTTGCAAACGCGGTGCATCATGCCGCGTGTTCATTTCCTGATAAATAGTGATCATCACCTGTGCTGGGCCACGCCGCACACGTACCAATGCAGCATTGTTTCTGCCGCCCATCCAGCCATCTTGCTCAAACGTGACAATCTGCACATTGCCCGGAGCAGAAACAGGAGAAAGAGAAACACGAACCCCAGGCAAACCGGCAGATGTTGGCGGCTGCTGACCTGCTGCATGGCTGATGCAGAACAGACCGGTCTGGAGTGTCATCAGATGACCTGTGACTTTCAGATCAGTAATCCGCTGCTGGCTTGCCTGAGACATAAAACCTCTTCCATCCTAAATTTTCAGCTAAACTGTAAAACAAAAAAACACCGGTAAGTAAAGAAAGAGTTAGGTAAGCGAAAGCCTTCTTTTTTTCTCCATCTCTTTCCCCTTTTCCAGTAATTTCTTATTCAACTCCTGTATGGAAATACCAAACGGTACCACGCTTCCCAATCCTGTGGAACGAATGCGCTCTGCTGGGGCTCCCAGATCAAATGCAACAACATGCAATCCGGCTTTCCAGATATCTCCCAAAGCAAAACACCATGTTTCCGGCCATACAGACGGAAGCAAAGCGATGTCCGCATCTACTGCATGAATTAAGGAAACAACATCCTCTTTTTGGAACTCACCTGTTACAAAAATACGTTCTGTTTTTAACAATCGCGCATCATCACGTGTATGGCCTACAACCACAAACTCCAGCGGCAAATCGCGCAAAGCAGCATCCACTGCCAGTGCGAGCAAAATGTCATACCCTTTTTCTGGCCCTATTCCACCCACAACACACACCCGAATACGCGGTGCAGTGCGTTTAAGACCTTGCGCCAAAAATGCACTTGCTTGTGCTGTTTTACGTTCAACCTGAACTGGAAACTGAAATTGCTTTTTTAAAAAGCTGTCTTTTTCCAGCCTTCGCACAGAAAAACGGACATCAGAAAAATATTTTTGCATCCTTCGCCCTGTATCGCGCGAGGGCACAAAAACCTGCTCTGCTTTTTTTAGAAAAATATGTGCCGCTTTACGATAGGCCGCAACACTCAGCGTATCATCCACGCGCCGCCCTAGCACCGTCACGCACACTTCACATGTGGCCACATCGGGTTCACCGCAATAACGATTTTCCCACCCCATTAATGAAATACGCGGGCAAAACCAGATATAATCATGCACAAACACATCATATGCGCATTTCAAACGTGCAGGCAGGTCCATAACTTGCTGATCATGCCCGGCAGTTTGATGGAACTCAATTCGTCCCACGCCTTCTGCATGTAAGAGACGCAGCAAAAGCGCCATCTCCTTGGCAAACGTAAAATATAAGGAAGGATATTTTGCTGAGCTCCCCCCATCTTCCAGCACACATCCCTGCTCAGATGGACGTAAGATAAGTGGGCGTATTTTCCGGTCACACCAAAAGGCTATGCGCTCTTGCACCACCTTTTCCACACCACCACCTACGGCATGTGTGACCAACAAGACGGCTTGATCTGAAAAATCTTCTGCCCTGGCACTTCTAAAACGAACAAGATCAAGGCGCCTGCGTTCTGGAAAAAGTGGATCTGCCGCCATCCAGCGCGCAACGTAATCATGATACCCAGGATGCAATTGCTCCAGAACCTTTTGGTTCCGCACCATTAAGGGGCTGCCACTTTCTCCAAACGAACTGCTACCCACATGCGCCACAAAAACACCGGAAGCAACCATATGCTTCCACCCAAGAGCACGGGCACGCATACAAAAATCGTTTTCTTCACCATAGCCTTGTGCAAACACATCCTCACGGAGCAACCCGGTCTGCTGCAAACAGTCATGGCGAATATACATGCAAAAACCATGAGCCGTGGGCACTTCTACAGCACGCCCCCTATTGGCTGCCTGTGCCATTTGCATGAACATATCTGTTTCTTCCTGATCCGGTACCGGATTTGCACCGTTTTTATCTGGATAGGAAAAAATACTGGCATCATTAGAAAGCGGCGTTACTGTTCCTGTATCTGCTGCTGCATAGGCAATTTTGCGTAATGCTTCCAGCCATCCTTCTGCCACCAATGTATCGCTATTCAGCAAGACAGCATCATGCGCAATGAGATGACGAAGCGCTTCGTTTACCGCACATGGGAATCCACCATTGCGCGCCCTTTCCAGATACCGGAAACCTGCCTGCTGACAAAAAACTGAAACAGAGGTGACCAAATCTGGCTCCGGGGATGCATCATTCACCACCCAAACGTGCACAGCGTCTTTTGGTTTCAGACTTGCTCGCACACTATGCAAACATGCTAAAGTAAGCATAGCATTTTTAAAAACTGTAATAACAACAACGGTTCCAGCAGTATCACCCAAAACCTTTGGTTGTGCGCCGCCATCTTCCATAACTGGAATAGGTATAATTTTTGGAACAGACACGCATGATTGAGACAGATCTTTCCCTTTGGTCTGCTCTGCTATGTAGTGTGCAATCTGGCTAACCCCAGAACGCAGCATATCCGGATCTATCGGACTCCCGGCTAGATCTTTTCCATCAGGCCCCACCACCCTTACCGGACCTTCTGGCAATGCAGAAAAAGAAACTGTGAACGCCCTATATCGCGCTAATGGTTGTTTTGAACTCACAGAATCACAAAAATCTTCTGCGGAAAATGTTAGAATTTTCTTATTTGTTTTTGCATCTAGAATGTTCAAAAGAGGCGCGTTATCGGAATCATGCGGCAGCCAGACCCAGCCTGTCAGTCCTTCTTCTCCTGCATCCACCAATCCTTCGCACTGCATGATTTTTTGTGGACACACACCGCCATCTGGAAAAATCATGCCCTGAGCAGGCATTATGCAAAGCGTATGCGCCGTTTGCCACCCTGATGGACAAAACCAAGCCCCCTTTTTACGCATGGCTTTTTTTAGATGACCATCAACAACCAGTTGCAGTCCTTTTGCTGGAAGGCCTACCCCTACAATTTGGCCATTCCCCCGCACTCCATACCAACTGGGCACGCCATTCAAACGTGCAATAATTGTTGCCAATTTTTCTATATCTGGTGTGCAGGCATAATATGTGAGCAAATGCCGTATAGAGAGCAAAGCCTGATACCCAACACCATTGGCCTGCTTTAATGTTGCCCGCAGGCTCCACCCTTCACGAAAATCAAATTTTTCTAAAAGCTGATCTAAAAGTTCAACAGCAGCATCATTGTCTCCCATTGCCTGACGCGCCAAAATCAGCGCAAACATAACATGTGGGTTATCACGCGCTTGTCTGTTCGCTCTTTCCAGCCAATCCCGCGCTAGGGCGTAAGATCCTGCTTGCCAGGCAACATTTCCCTGCCTGAAAGATTCCTGTGCGGCCGCACTTGCGCGTTGTTCATACGCAGTTCGGTCTGCCTCCGTGACAAACCCTGCCTGCTGACTCTCAGACTGTTTCAGGGCTGCCATAAATATGCACCTACTCTCTTAATTATACTGTAAAATAAAATACCAAACCTTTTGAAATTTGAAGAAATTTTCTAAGAAGGTGCTTTGACGCCCTCATCAACTCCAAGCTTGGAAAGCTCAATACTTGCTTGCAGAATATTCTGCTTTTCTGCTTTGCGATACCAAGATCTGGCTTCTTCCAGGTTCTTGTCTCCACCAATTCCATTGGCCAGATAACGCCCCATCATCAACTGCGCGAGGGCATGACCGCCTTCTGCCGCCTGCTGAAACCATGACCGTGCCAGAACCAAATCTTCTGGAATTTCATGCCCGCCACCATACATGGCGCCAATAGAGAACATAGCATCCACATTGCCAGAATCCGCTGCTTTTCTATACCACTGTAGGGCCTGTGGATGATCTTTTACACCACCTGTTCCTGTAATCAGCAAGTGTCCATAGGTAAGCTGCGCTTCGGTCATACCAGATTCAGCAGCCTTTTCCATCCACTCCCGCCCTTCTTGAGGGTTACGTTCTGCACCGCGTCCCTCTAGCAGCATACGTCCATACCAATACTGCGCATTTACAACCTTATCGGCAGCTTTACGTATCCACTTAAGAGCCTCTTCCTCATTCTTCTGAGAGCCAAGCCCTTGGGCAAGCGCAACACCAACATTAAACGCAGCCAGAAAATCATCCTGTGCCGCAGCTTTCCGATAACATTCTAAAACTTCGGCAGCTTCTGCTGTGGGAACAATACCTGCCAAGGCCAGATTGCCCAATTCAGCCGTAGCTTCCTTATCGCCTTGCTCTGCTGCAATTTTAAACCACTGCGCGGCTGCCTGCGGATCTTTTGGTACCCCCGTGCCACTCAGATAAATATTGCCTAATATACGACTGGACGCTGCATGCCCCTGATCCGATGCAAAACGATACCAAGAAATAGCTTCTGCATAATTGGGGGGCATATCGCCTCCCCGTCCGTGCATATCCCCCAAAATGGCAGCGGCTTCACCATCCCCCGCCAATGCGGCACGCCTTAACCACGTTTCACCTCGCACAGTATCACGCGCAACGCCTTTGCCAGAAAGCAGGGCCAAACCATATTTTGCTTGCGCACCACGAACTTTCTTTTCCGCTGCTTTTGCAAAATATTGTGTGGATTCAGGAATGTTTTGCGGAATACCTATGCCACGTTCCGCCATAACACCCATAAGATATTGGGCAGTACCCATATCGCCATCAGCAGCTTTTTTTAGCTCAACTGCGGCATCTGCATAATCTTCCTGCGTTTTTGCTTTAGCAAGCGCTGCAAGACCAAGCCCCAGATGCCCCTGCACGCAACCACTGGCAGCAGCCTTTTGATACCAATCCAAAGCCTGTTCAGGATTACGAATTTCTTCCGGGCCAGCTGTTAAAATATACCCATACAGGGCCTGACCATCAGCATATCCAGCCTCTGCTGCACGCTGGGCCCAGTGTGCAGCTTTAATAAAATCGGGCTCTCTCTTGGTTTGCTCGGCAGAATTATCAAAAATTGATTTCGGTGCTTGATCTTCCACTTCCTGTGGCAGACCATGCAGATACAACGTTGCAAGAATAAAAGAAGCCTGCGCCCATCCATTCTGGGCAGCACGGCGCATCCAGCGTGCGCCTTCCACCAAATCTGGCGGCGCCCCTTTTGCCGTTAAATAACATTGACCTACTAGAAATTCGGCCTCTGGAGATCCTTCCCGTGCAAGAACGGCCAGTTGGCTGAACGCGACATTAGGTTGGTTTTCCAGTTGTGCTTTGGCCTGCTCAAGCCGCGTTTGTATATCTTTGCCCGACTTGCCAAACGTTTTCTGAAACAGTTTCCAGACCAAAGCACCAACCCTCTACAACTCAGAGTATTATATTTCACCCTTTCTAATCAGGGTTCGCGCATACCATTTGTCATCAATGGCACAAAGCTGTTCAGCATATATTGCATGATAGTACGCTTACCAACACGAATATCCGCCGTAACTGGCATACCTGGCTGTGGGTGAAAGAAATTGGGCACATTATGCAATGTATATTTATCTACCCGCAGACGAACTCTGTAAAAGGACTTGGAAGTGTTATCTGGCGTAACATCTTCTGAGCTTGGCCCACTTCCGTTACCCGACACAAAAGAGTCTGCACTGATAGTTTTTACAGTTGCTTCAGCACCACCATATTGCTGGAAAGGGAAAGTCGCAAACTTCACCAAAGCTTTATCACCAAGACGCACAAAACCTGCATCTTCTCCGGACATAGCAGTTTCAATTTCCAGCCCCTTACCTACAGGCACAAGAGTCATAATTTTTTCGGCTGGCGTTACAACAGATCCGACTGAAACTTTGGCAATATTAAGCACAACAGCATCTTCATCCGCTTTAAGCCCGACCATACTGTTATGTAAAACAGCTTTTTGATAAGAGCCTTTGGCTTCGGACAGCTTATGCTGCGCGGAAATCAGATCTTTATAAATCTCTGCTTTCCACGTTTGAATGTAACCTTCTTTTTCAGATATAGCAGCCGCCAGTTTATTCCGTGTTGAAGATGCCTGCTGCTGGGCCGAAATCTGTGAGCGCTCAACTTCCATCAAATCGTTCTGAGCACTTAAAGTGGAAAGTCGGCTACCTACCTGATCCTTCTGCAACTGCATACGCATTGTATGCACATCACCAGCTACCTTTGCGCGAGCGGCATACATTGCAGCATTTGCAACGTAACCCTGTAAATCACTTTGCAAACTGGCAATCTGCCTGTTGTAGTTTTCAACTTTAGCATCAAATTCTGCCATCCGTCGCAAATAGGCTTCGCCCTGCGGCAAGGTTGCAGCATTGTTTAGGTCGGGTTTGTAAGTCTGTCCATTAGCTTCTGCTGTAAGGCGATCCACCTCTGCTTGATACTGATCCATCTGAGTTTTCAGATTTTCACTATCTGCACCAGTTTGCGTGGGGTCTAGATGCGCAAGAATATCACCTTTATGGACAAAATCCCCTTCCCTCACATCAATAGACCGCACAATTGATGTATCCAAAGGCTGTATTACCAATGAAGCTTCACTGGAAACCAATCGCCCTTGAGTAGAAACAACACGATCCAGCGGAAACACTGTAAGCCCGATTAAGGAAAACAGCATCAATCCGCCAATAATCCAAATCATATACTGAGCGGTGGGCGTGGGTGGCATATTGACCAGCGCCGCCGTTGGAGAATGAAACTCCAACAATGCAACGGGCATATCCCCTGGTGCATACGGATCATCCGCCTGCTTAAGGAAATCATCCGAAGAGGGCACTACCTCTTGCTGCTGGTTATTGCCTGAAGAACCTTGTGGCACAATATGTGCATCCTGTTCGCTCATGGGATTATTCTCCTTCCGCGATCAAAGATGCATCTCCAGATTGGGCACGAGATTCCGTATGCCGGTTCTGCTGCATCCAAAGTGTCCGATAAATATCACACCGTTCAAGCAGAACGTCATGTGGCGCAATATCAACCACTGCGCCCTGATCCATCACGCAGATCTGATCACAATTCACCAAAGAAGATAGTCGATGAGAAACAATCACCATGGTACGGCCTTTACCAATCCGTTCCAGGTTGGCGTTAACCAAAGCTTCACTTTCTGGATCCAAAGCAGACGTTGCTTCATCCAAAATCATTAGCTTAGGATCAGTAATGACAGCACGCGCAATGGCAAGGCGCTGGCGTTGCCCACCAGAAATATTGGTTGAACCTTCCTCAATAAAGGTTTCGTAACCTGCTGGCATCCGCTCGATAAATTCTTCAGCACCTGCCATTCTGGCAGCGTGAACGACATCATCTATCGTAAACCCTGGGCGGCCAGCGGTAATGTTATCACGAATAGTGCCACGGAACAGGAAGTTATCCTGCAACACAACCCCGAACGAACGGCGCAAATGGGTTAGATTAATTTCACGCAGATCAACACCATCCAGCTTGAGATAGCCTGTATAAGAACGGCTAACACCTTGTAGCAGACGTGTAATGGTGGATTTACCCGAGCCGCTTCGGCCAACAAGCCCAAGCATGGTGCCTGCGGGAACTGAGAAGTTTACATCCTTCAAAGCCAGCCGGGTAGAACCTGGATAAGAAAAATTCACATTTTCAAAGGAAAGCGCCCCCTGAATACGTGGACGCATACCCGTTGTAAGGGCTTGTGTTTCTGTAGGCTGGTTCAACACCGAGGCAGCTTCCCCCAAGGATGCCATGACTTCATTGAAGTCATCCATAAGCCTTGCCACTCCAACCAACGGAGCAGCCACACGGCCACCCAGCATCATGAACGCAATCAAGCCGCCCACGCCCACTGTGCCGGGGCTAACAAGAGCCAGATAGGCACCCACAAGAATGATGCCACGACTGATAAACAGATCTAGCGGCATAACCAATGTTTGAGGCCAGTTTGAAAAACGCCCCACGGCAAGCTTCCAGCGGATAACGTTTGCCGTAGCATCATCCCATGTCTGTTTGCGGATTGGCTCCAAGGCCAATGTTTTCAGCGTACGAATACCAGCCACGCTTTCATACAAAATGGCGCTTCGTTCCCGGTCTGCTGCAAGCTGATTCCCCATCAGCTTGGCCAGCGGCCCCATAGCCACCACCACAATCAAACCAATAAGGCCAGCACACGCCACAGTCATCCATGCCAGCGTCGAACTGAGAATGAACAGGAAAGGCAAAATAACAACCAGTGTGAACAAATCCAGAAAGGTCGACATCAGCCGACCTGTCAGAAAATCTCGCACTTTATAAATGGCCATTACACGCCCAAGCACGTTCCCCGCCTGTTGCCGTTCAAAATACTCCAACGGCAAGGATACAAGACGATTAAACAGATGCAGTGAAATACGAGAATCGATACGCGTTGTGAGCACCAAGGACAGCTCACGTCGGGCGTAACTGATTAAAACTTCATAAATCGAAAATATAAACAGCAACCCAGAAATCGACACAAGTGTCGACATCGAATGGTAGCCTACAACCTTGTCCACCACCTGCATAACAATAAGCGGGGGGAAAATTTGCAACAAACTCAATGTCATGGATGCAATGCATATATCACGCAAGGAGCGCTTTTCACGCAGCACCATCTTAGCCAGCCAACCCAGACTGACTGGTGCCTCGGCTTCTGATTGCCCTTTGCGCTGCTTAATAAGCAGAATATCGCCCGTCCAGATTTGGGACAAGCGCAGCTCATCCACCGGCACGGCGGCTACGGCAGCCCCTTTAAGCGGATCTTGCAGCCATACAACACCACGCTCTGGTGTTGCGTTGGTCATCAACGCTGCCGAACCATCACGGAACATCAGAACGATTGGCGGCGAGTTCACCATCTTAACAAGATAACGCCACTTTATCCGTATTGCCTTTGCAACAGCACCCTGATCTTCCAACCAGCGCACCAACGTTGCAGGAGATGGCGTATTTTCCCCCGGTTCTGCCGCAAAATCACGGATATCCAGCTCCAGACCGTGATACTTGGCAGCTGCAATAACAGCTTTCAGCCTGATAACCGGTGCAGAAACAGGAGCCCCTTGGCCGCGCTCTGTATTTGAAGAAGAACCGGCCTGTTCCGGCACATGATCAGTCTGGTCCACGCACAACCCTTTTGGTTAAACCAACTCAACAAACAGCAATACCGTACAAATATAGCAGAGACTTGTTCGCCCGGCACATGCGCCGTTATGACAGGAGAAGACACACTCTCCAAGTTTTTCTATGTGGTTTATCACAAAATCCATGAAGAAAACGAAGCAGTACCTAAAATTAGAAACCATTTTAATCAGGAAATTGATAAAAAGAATTTAAAAACCCTTCTTTCCGCAACCGGTTGCGCACTTTTTGTGCTTCATTTTCGCAACATATAACCCATACCGAGCGATAAGGCTCGCAGCGCCCCAGAACACTTTGTTGAGCCTGCGCCAGCAAAAAAGCCGATAGCCCTCCTTGCCCCACACAACAGACGCATTGGGCAGAATGACGCCCCAATTCTGGCCCCAGCACTCCGCTCCAGCGCCAGACATGCTGCCATTTTGCCTTCTGTTCTTCTGTTACTTCTGTATTAACAAGTAAAAGTGCATCTTTGTGCCCGTATGCTGCATCATCTGGCACCGATGTACAAACATGCAGCATTATCCGGCCATCCTTGGGCTTTGCGCTCTGCTTCATAAGGCTAGTGGACATACGGGCTGCTCTCTGAAATAACGTGAAACCCTGTGCTTTGCGGTGTTGGGAAAGCACTCTTCCCTTTCCTTTTATATTTTATGGTCGCCATGTCTTCTCGTCTGCCTCTTCTTGATGCCCTCCGTGATCAGGTTCTGCTTTGTGATGGAGGCATGGGCTCACGTATCCAGATGCTGGATCTGGATGTCCAGCGTGATTACTGGGGGCAGGAAAACTGCACCGAAATTCTCACGCTCTCACGCCCGGAACTTATCCGTGAAATCCACCGCGGTTATTTTGAAGCTGGCGCAGATATGGTGGAAACCAACACGTTTGGTGGCTCCCCCATCACACTAGGCGAATTTGGGCTGACAGATAGAACGCGTGAGATCAACAAAAACTCCGCCCTATTGGCGCGCGAAGCCGCAGAAAGCTTTGCCGATGGACGCGCCCGCTATGTTCTGGGTTCCATGGGGCCTGGCACCAAGCTGCCCTCTCTGGGCAATATTGATTATGATAGTTTGGAAGCTGCTCTGGCAGAGCAAGCACGCGGTCTGATTGAAGGCGGCGTAGATGCCATCCTAATTGAAACCTGCCAAGACACACTCCAGATTAAAGCTGCCGTAAACGGTGTAAAAATTGCCCGTACAGAACTTGGTGCTTCCACGCCTATTTTTGTGCAGGTTACCGTAGAAACCACAGGCACCCTTCTGGTAGGGCCAGATATTGCTGCGGCAGCCACAGTCATTCACAGCCTTGATGTAGATCTGATGGGTCTGAACTGCGCTACAGGCCCGCAGGAAATGGCCGAACATGTAAAATGGCTGTCTGAAAACTGGCCGCGGCTGATTTCCGTCCAGCCCAATGCGGGCCTGCCTGAACTCGTAAACGGCCAGACCCATTACCCCCTAACTCCCGCAGAAATGGCTACATGGGTTGAGCGCTTTATTACAGAAGATGGCCTAAATCTGATTGGCGGATGCTGTGGCACTTCCACACCGCATACAGAAGCGCTGGATGCCATGTTGCGCCGCCGTGCAGAAGGAACAGGCCGCCTGCGCCCTGCCCCTGTGCCGCGCACATCCGTATGGGTGCCTTCTGTTGCCAGCCTTTATTCTCAGGTGCCGCTCCGGCAGGAAAACGCCTATTTCTCCATTGGGGAACGCTGCAATGCCAACGGCTCCAAGAAATGGCGCGAACTTCAGGAAGCGCATGACTGGGATGGCTGTGTAACTGTTGGGCGCGAACAGATACGAGAAGGCTCTAATGCTCTGGATATCTGCACGGCCTTTGTAGGCCATAACGAACGTGCAGAAATGGATGAAGTAATCAAACGCTTCACCTCATCCGTAAACGCACCATTGGTAATTGATTCCACCGAAACGCCGGTGATTGAAGCCGCTCTCAAGCTGCATGGTGGCAAGCCCATTATCAACTCCATCAACTTTGAAGATGGTGAAGGTCCTGCTTCAGACCGCATGACACTGGCCCGTAAGTTTGGTGCCGCTGTTGTTGCCCTGACCATTGATGAAGAAGGCATGGCCCGCAAGCCAGAAGACAAGCTGCGCATTGCCAGCCGCCTTGTGGAATTTGCCTGCGAAAAATACGGTCTGCCACAATCTGACCTGATGATAGACCCCCTCACCTTTACCATCGCCACCGGTGCGGAAGATGACCGCAAACTGGGGCAATGGACGCTTGAGGGCATTAAAATGATTCGGGATGCCTTCCCGGATATTCAGATCGTACTAGGCCTCTCTAATATTTCCTTCGGGCTGAACCCAGCAGCCCGTGCCGTGTTGAACTCGGTCTATCTGGATCATGCCGTCAGAGCAGGCATGACAGCCGCTATTGTGCATGTTTCCAAAATCCGTCCACTGCACCTGATTGCCCCCGAAGAGGTAAAGGTTGCGGAAGATCTGATTTTTGACCGCCGCACAGAAGATTATGACCCATTACAAACACTTCTGGCCATGTTTGCAGACCGTAAGGCAGCAGATGCGGTGAAGCGCAAACGGGCTGAAACGGCAGAAGAACGCCTGAAAGACCGTATTGTTGATGGGGACCGAAAAGGGCTGGAAGCAGACCTTGAAGAAGCCATGCAGAACATGGCTCCGCTGGATATCATCAACACCGTTCTGCTGGATGGTATGAAGGTGGTTGGAGAACTGTTTGGTGCAGGCAAAATGCAGCTACCATTCGTGCTGCAATCTGCCGAAACCATGAAAGCCGCCGTTGCCTATCTGGAACCGCATATGGAGCGGACAGATGGCCAGCAGCGCGGCACAATTGTGCTGGCTACAGTAAAAGGCGATGTGCACGATATCGGCAAAAACCTTGTAGATATCATTCTCACCAACAATGGGTACCGTGTTGTCAATCTGGGCATCAAAGTGCCTGTGCAGGACATGATCGAAGCCGCACTCAAGGAAAAGGCCGATGCCATTGGCATGTCTGGCCTGTTGGTGAAGTCCACCGTTATCATGCGTGAAAATCTGGAAGAAATTTCACGCGCTGGGCTGGATACACCCGTTCTGCTGGGTGGCGCTGCCCTTACCCGCAACTATGTAGAAGAAGATTGTGTTGCTGCCTATGCACCCACAGGCCGGGTAGCTTACGCGCGCGATGCTTTTGATGGCCTGACCCTTATGGATCAGGTCAGCCAGAAAAATTTTGATGATTATCTGGCCGCCATCCAAAAACGGCGTGAAGGCAAAGCCACCCGCACCAATGCCCGCGCGCCAGAAACGGCAGAAACACGCGGTTTTGGCCCTGTTGATGTTGCAGCAGCCCGCGCACGGCGCGAACGCCTGACAGCAGATGAACCACCCATGGTTCCGCCATTCTGGGGTTCCCGCGTTCTGGAAGCTACACCGGAAGCCGTTCTGCCGTTTCTGAACGAACGCGCACTTTACCAGTTCCAGTGGGGCTTCCGTAAACAAGGCCGCTCCTTGGATGACTTCTTGATCTGGGCACGGCAGGAATTGCGCCCGATCCTGCGCCGCATGCTGGATCTGACAGCCAAAGAAAATATTCTTAAACCGCAAGCCATTTATGGCTACTGGAAAGCCGCCGGCGATGGCAACGATCTGGTGCTGTTTGAAGAAGACGGCACAACCGAAGCCTGCCGTTTCACCCTGCCACGGCAGCCAAAAGCGGATGGCGAATGTATTGCTGACTTTGTGCGCGATATATCAAACCCAGAACGTGATGTTATCGGCCTACAAGTTGTAACAGTCGGCCAGAAAGCATCCGACATCGCCCGCGATTGGTTTGAGGAAAACCGGTATCAGGATTATCTGTACCTGCACGGTCTTTCCGTTGAAATGGCAGAAGCCATGGCCGAATACACCCACAAGCGTATCCGGGCCGAACTTGGCTTTGCTGGGGAAGATGCCCGCGATATGGAAAAGCTGCTTCAGCAGGGATATCGCGGATCTCGCTATTCCTTTGGGTATCCGGCCTGCCCGCGCCTGGAAGACCAGCACCCCATTCTGGCCCTGCTGGATGCCGAACGCATTGGGGTTTCCCTAACAGATGGAGATCAACTCCATCCGGAACAGTCTACCTCCGCCCTTGTTATTCTCAACAAGCACGCAAAATACTTCACAATCTAACACCATTGACCAAGGGTGAAGATGCAGCGCATCATTCACCTTATGGTTACCTCACCCCCACCTGCCTCTCCTCCAGCCAGCGTCGCTCTCAAGCGGCTCTGTCGGCAGGTTGGGCTCCATGCCACAAACTGCACTGCTGCGTTTATAGATAACCGGCAGCAGGATGTGGTGCATGAAAGTGCCTTGTTCCTGCAAACCCTACACAAATTGTGGGAAAGCCAAGACGTTGATCCGGCTGAAGTATGGACAGAACTGCTGCGTAGGCTGGAAGTGGCAGAATTGCTGATGAAGCTGAACCAACCGCCGCACAGAAAAAAACGAAACGGCAAGATTGTGCGCCCTTGGCGCGTCACCACTAGCAAGCTGCCATAAAATACAGAAGCGCATGACAGGTCGCTCATTCATTGGCATAAAGCGTCCCTCATGGCTGCCATAGATGCTCTCTCTCTGCTGATTATTGGCCTGTCTGCCCTGCATGGCGCATGGCGGGGGTTTACGCGGCATGCGTTAGGCTTTGTCAGTTGGGGCATTGCCATTGTGCTAGCTCTGCGGTTTCACGCAGTTTTTCTGCCCTATGTGCAGCGCTTTATCACCTCTTCTGCGGGTGCGCAGATAGGCGCCTTTATTCTGCTGCTGCTGGGCGTGCTGTGCGCTGGCTATGTGCTTTCTGCAGCTATTGTCCGAATCGTGAAAGCAACACCATTGGATGCGCTGGATCGGCTTCTTGGGCTGCTTTTTGGTATTGTGCGCGGGATGTTTTTGGTGGTCGTGCTCTTCATGGCCGCACAATGGCTTTTGCAACCCCAAGATATGGACGCCCTGACAGAAGATAGCCGACTGGCCCCTTACATCCGGCTCGGTGCATCCCATATCCAGCCATATCTACCGGATTTAAGCGCAAAAGGGGTTGCGCGGAATCCTTCTACAGGTCATGACGCCACCTTGTGATCCCATACGGCCAGTTTCTGACCTTCTGCGGAGGCCCTGCACGCTTATGCTCGCCCATCCCACGCCGTCTGCTTCCTTACCTGATCCACTGACACTGGATGATGACCATCCGCACGAAGAATGTGCTGTCTTTGGTGTCTGGAACGCTAAGGATGCTGCCCCCCTTACCACTCTGGGTTTGCACGCCCTTCAACACCGCGGGCAAGAAGCCGCTGGTATTGTGTGTTTTGACCCGCAGGAACGTCGCTTCCATTCTCACCGGGGCCTTGGCCTTGTCAGTGATGTGTTTGCAGATTCCCGCGTTATGGCCACGCTTAAAGGCACACGCGCCATTGGTCATAACCGCTACGCCACAACAGGCGCTACGCTGCTCCGCAACGTGCAGCCTTTGTTTGCTGAATTTGCGTTTGGCGGCTTGGCCGTTGCCCATAACGGCAACCTCACCAATGCGGACACCCTGCGCAGCGAACTTATCCGCCGTGGTTGCCTGTTCCAATCCACGACAGATTCGGAAGTTTTCATCCATCTGATTGCCATCTCTCTGTACGCAACAGTAGAAGACCGGCTGATTGATGCGCTTAAACGGGTAACCGGCGCATATTCGTTGGTTGTGCTATCTGAAGAAGCGCTGATTGGTGTGCGAGACCCCATGGGTGTGCGCCCGCTGGTGCTCGGCAAGCTGCCATCTGAAGATGGTAAACAACCTTCTTGGGTGCTCGCATCAGAAACCTGTGGTCTGGACATTATCGGCGCAGAATTTGTGCGTGATGTGGAACCGGGCGAACTGGTTGTAATTGATGAAAACGGTATCCGCTCTTTGCGTCCATTTGGTGACACGCATCCACGCTTTTGCGTGTTTGAATACATCTACTTCGCACGCCCTGATTCTGTTCTGGAAGGCTTGCCTGTTTACGAAGTGCGTAAGCAGATCGGCCACGAACTGGCGCGCGAAAGCCATGTAGATGCAGATGTTGTGGTGCCAGTGCCCGATTCTGGTGTGCCTTCTGCTATCGGCTATGCTGAAGCCAGCGGCATTCCTTTTGAACTGGGCATTATCCGCAACCATTACGTGGGCCGCACCTTTATCGAACCCACAGATCAGATCCGGCATTTGGGCGTGAAGATGAAACACTCCCCCAACCGCCCTATTCTGAGCGGCAAGCGCGTTATTCTGGTGGATGATTCCATTGTGCGCGGCACCACATCCCGCAAGATTGTGGATATGGTGCGGGCTGCTGGTGCAACAGAAGTGCATATGCGCATTTCTTCCCCACCCACACGGCATTCCTGCTTTTATGGCATTGATACGCCAGAACGCAGCAAGTTGCTGGCCGCCCAGAATGATCTGAAAGCCATGGCGGAACTCATTGGCGTAGATAGCCTTGCCTTTATCTCGCTTGATGGGTTGTATCGCGCTATGGGTTATAAAGACCGTCAGTCGAGCGATGCCCGCTATTGCGATGCCTGCTTTACGGGGGAATATCCTATCCCCCTTATTGACCATGATGCGGAATTTGGCCCGGGCACCGCCTGAAGCCAGCATTCTCACCAAATAAAAAAGCGGCCAAGTTGGCCGCTTTTTTTGTAACCTTTATTCTCCACGCTTTCGCGCAAGATCACCCATGCTGTGCTTTCTTGCGCACAATAGTATGCCGCCCAGAAGATTGCCCGGAAGGAAGCTGGCGCAACTGCTGCGCAGCAACATCTGCCAATTGGCCCAGAAGCTGGCTTAACACCTGTACCATTGGCATGGTGGCACTGGCCTGTGTGCCTTGCAGTGTAAAGTTCTGCATATAATACTGCTCATCCTTACCGGGAGCGCCAGCAGAAGCAGGCTGGATGGATAACGTGGCATCCAACTCCACATTACCTGATGGGCCAGTTGAGAAGCGGCTGATGGACATATCCACATAGGCCTCTGGTTCTGTCGCCACTGTATCATTCTCTACAAACACGCCTGTACCCGGCAGGCGCTGTGCCAGATCACCCGCCATAACGCGGCTGATCTGTGCTGGCAGAGAATCACTCCATGCATCAGCAGAAGATACTGTAAGTTTATAGCCACTATCTGCCGTAACAATCCGATCCCGATCCAGACCAGATGCCACGGTTGGTAGGCGCACTTCTACAAAGCGCGGGCCACCCGGTTGCGGTTGGCCGGGCGTAACCGCCAATGTGTAAAGTGAAGGGCTACCGCCAGAGCATGCGGTTAGCGTAACAGCCATAACACCCAACCCGGCCACACCACTCAGGCGGAGCAACATACGCCGGTCAAGACGGGTGTTCATGGGCTTACAAGAAACAGTTTGCGTCATGATCTTATCGTCCTGAAAGCAGTGCGGAAGGATGATTGGTCAGGAAGTCTGACAGGAAACGCAGGGAGCGCGCTGTCTGCCCCAACTGCACCACCATGGATTGCAGATTGCGATGGAAATCACTGTTGCCGCCATAACTGGCCAGCAAGCGGTTGGCATTTTGCAGGGTTTGATCAAGCTGCTGTGCCATTTCTGGTAGACGCTTGCTCAACGGTGCCATGCCGTTGCGCAGATCCTTTGTAAGAGCCTGCAGGTTCTGCATGGAATTCCGCAACCCAACCAGAGACTGCTTTACGTCTGGGCTCACCAGTGTCTGATCTGCATGGGCTAGCAGGTTATTGGCGTTTGTACCAATCTGTTCAAATGGCATCGCGGCCAAACGAGATGTAATGGTGGACAGGGAATCCATAATCCCGCCCATACCACCAGCTTGGCTTGGAATAACCAGCGTTGCGCCTTCCATGCTGGTTGTAGCGGGCGCTGGGTTCTTGATAAAGTTGAGGGAAATCATCCCCTCACCCGTCAGAAAGCTCACGCTATCTGTTGAGGCACGCAGGCCGTTCGCTACCAAAGTGCGGAACATGTCTGTCAGATTATTATTCCGTAGCTCAGCCGAAGACAGCACACGTTCAGGCTGCACTTCCATGCCAATACGTACGCGCGGATGCCCGGGGTTGGAGCTTAGGTCCAGCTTTACACTGGTTACATTCCCCACCTGAATCCCAAACATCGTCACCTGGCTGCCAACATCCAGACCTTTGACAGAAGACATCACATAAGTAGCAAGGGGCACGCGCTCACGGTAGCCCGCATTATCTGCATCCTCATGCGTGTCATACAGCTTGAACACCGTATTAGCCGGAGCCTCTGATGCCGGGTGCATGCGGCTTTCTGCAACAGGTGGCAAACCAAAAGCCACGCCACCAGAAAACAAAGCCTGCAAGGATTGCAGCTGCACTTTAAGCCCACCGGCACCAAATCCAACCTTAACGCCAGACACATTCCAGAAGCGGGAATTGGTGTTCAGGTAATGGTCATAAGGGTCGCGCACAAAAATCTGGATCATCACCGGGCCGCGGCCGCCGGGTGGCATGGTGTACCCCAGCACTTCCCCAACATCCACATCACGGAAGAAAACAGGGGCGCCCTGCCCGATAGACCCAATATTACCCGCTACCAGCGTGTAAATACGGCCCGGCTGATCAGACCGCACACCCGGGGGCGCTTCCAACCCTTCAAACGTTGTGGTGCGTTTGCCTGCCGGGTGGCCATTTTTGTTCAGGCCAGGATCAAACGCAATATACGCACCAGACATCAGGGTTTCCAAACCGGTAATGCTGGCCCCATTGATACGCGGACGCACAACCCAAAACCGGCCGCTATCCGTAAGCATATCATTCGTACCCTTGTTCATACGGATACGCACTTTGACATGCCGCAGATCATCAGTCAGCGAAACATCTTCCACCGTACCTAAAACCACAGATTTGTTTTTCACCTGTGTCTGGCCGCTGGTCAAACCATCTGCCGTATCAAATACAACGGTAATTTCTGGCCCGTTATCCATAAAACTGCGCCAGACCAGAAAGCCCGCAATCAGTACGGAAACAATGGGGATAATCCAGATAATGGAAAACCGAATGCGCCTTACCAGAGCATCCTGAGCACTTTCCCCTTCTGGAGGAGAGAAATGATTATGACTGTGTCCGTTCACGCCCTGTCCGGCTCCATGTTGTCCCAATATGCAGCGGCCTCAATTTTTGCCGGACAATTTTGCCCGGCATCGGCTGGGGCCGTATCGCCGTTTTTGCCCGCTGCATCCCACATCAGCCGAGGGTCAAATGCATGCACTGCAAAAATTGTCAGCACCACTACGGCGGCAAAACATACCACACCACCATTGGCGCTGATGCTGGCCATACTGCTGAAGCGCACCATAGCCACCAGAATGGAAACCATGAACACGTCAATCATAGACCAGCGCCCGATAACATCTACCAGCCTGTAAAGTCTGGATCGAGCAGGCAGATTTCGTGCAGAATGGCACTTGGTGCTGATCACCATAAACATCAGCCCGATAATTTTAAGAACGGGCACCAGCACACTGGCAAAAAGTACCAACAGGGAAAGCGGGATCATGTTGCTCTCCCACAGCTCTATGGCCCCTTCCACAATAGTATGCCCTGTTCCCGCACCCAGCCGGATAACGGTCATAACCGGGTAAATATTGGCAGGCAGGTAAAACACCACCGCAGAAACAAGCAGCGCCACAGTGCGGGCAATGCTGTCTGGCTTGCGTTGCCGCAACACATGCCCACAGCGTGGGCAAAAACCCAGTGGAGCTGTTTGATCCAACTTTTCATCAAACACCAGCACCGCAGAGCAAGAAAGGCAGGATACCATATGGCTGGCTGGTGGGATCTGATCATCCGGCCCGATTTCTTCGCAGGTCAGACGCACACGTTGATTATCCATCCGCCGCAAACTGGTATCTGTTTGCCTGCGTCGCCAAATCAGTTCCGTATCCAAAGTGGCATCTGTGGCAGACATGGTAACCATAAGTGAGGCAACCAGAAAGACCGCTGCCCCAACTTGTACGTAAGCCATATCTGACAGCTTGGTATAGGCCACGAAAACGCCCAGAATATATACTTCCACCATCGACCACGGGCGTAAACGTTCATACCACTTCAGAAGATGCGGCACCCAGAACGGCAGCTTGGGCTGAAGCGCGCCCACCAGCACAAGCATCATCATGCTGATAACAAGCCCCGGCACAATAATGGTGGCTATTGCCACCAACACGCCAATTTCGCCCCAGCCCTCATGCAGTAATTCTATCGGGCCGGTAAGGATATCTACGGTTCTCTCCCGCCCATACAGATCCAACATCATCAAGGTGGAAAGCAGCATGGCCAGGTAGAGAGATGCCGAACTGATGCAAAAGGCCAATGGCGTTGCGATAGGAGAGGTACGATTACGCCGATCCAGCAACTGCCCACACCGACAACACCGTGCCTGTGTTCCGGGCTTAAGCTCTGAAAGGTGCTGGTAATGGCCACAACAGGGGCATTCAACAATACCCTGCACAAGCCGAACATGCCGCTTTTCATCAACCGGAACATTCTGCCCGGGATTAAGGGCCTCCCGCACCAGGCCAAATAACTGCGACATATTCATACGGATAGTTCTTAAAACGAAAAAACCGTTCCGTCACACTCAAAACAGAATGGCACCCCTGCTTAAAGCCAGAAATGCCGTTTTGTTGTTGTTCAAGTCACCGGGTGAATTGCAATTTCTCCTTGCGTAGGCATGGGGATCATGATAGTCACCGCCCCGCAAACAAAATGTGCCCGCTTAGCTCAGTTGGTAGAGCACGTCATTCGTAATGATGGGGCCGGTGGTTCGAATCCGCCAGCGGGCATTTCCTTTTGCACTTCCCAAAATACTGAATACGCTTTTGCATTATGCTGTAGAATTGCGTTTTATATCCACCCAATCAAACAGATTTATTACTTTGGTGGCGTATTCAGCTTGTACAAACTTATAAGCAAATGGCGGCCGTTAGAATAATTCATTCCACCTACAGTGCCCAGACTGACGGCATCTTTCGCTTTATTCCCCAGCGCTGCCATAAATACTGAGATATCTCGCTTATCAACAAGCGCGACCGTGCATTTTGCATCTGCCTTCATGGCTGATGCCGCATTTTCTGCGCCTGTTAGCAGCACTTTGCCCCCAAGCAGAAAGACCAGACTGGGTTCAGAAAATGACACTGAAACAACATGCGACTCTGCACATGGTTGGTGTGCCTGCACCAGTGCTGTCAGGCGTGGTGCCAACCAGATGCTCTGAATCTGCGGCACAACAACTGTAAACAGCCCCACATAAAGCAGTACGGCAGCAGCCACACTGCTTAACGCTGCCTGCTGCAAACGCGCACGCGTAATGTACCACGCAGAAAGACCAACAAGCGGCAACACACCCACAGCCAAAACAATTGCTGCTACAGATATCTGGTGTTCAAGCACCCAAACAAGCGTTGGACCGGCAACCGCCAAGGCAATACCTACCAAAGCCCATGCAACAGCATAAATGCCTAGCAATACCTTGCCCCAAACACGAACAGGCCAATTGCGCCATACATCCCCACCCTGAACCAGAAACGCGGCTGTAAGAATGGCAATAGCTGGATAAGTAGGCAGCACGTAATGCGGAAGCTTTGTAGCAATAGCTTCAAACACCAGCCAATGCGGCATAATCCAGCACAGCAAATAGCGCACAGTCTCTTGCTTACGCGCATGCCAAACCAAGGGCACCACGCACGCAGCGAAAAACGATCCAGGCCAGAACGCCAGCAGGAAAACCAGCAGATGGTAACCTGGCGGCAGCCCATGCGCTTGCTGCCCGGAAGCCACTTTGCCTAAAAAATTGGTGCCAACAGCATTCCGAAAAAATTCACCGTGGCTCACAACCCCAATAGCTACACACCACGGCACCAGAATAGCAGCAGACAAAAGCCAGCCCCATGCCGGACGCATTCTGCGCCACAAACCGAAATCCCGCTCCAGCATCCCCAACACCAGTGGTGTGGCAAGAGATGGGATAAGAATGACCGGCCCTTTCAACATCAAGCCGCAGCCAATAGCGCCCCAATACAGCAAAGCCCGTTTGACTGGTGTGGCCACGCCTTGCTGGCAATCTCGCAAAGCACCTGTTAGCGCCAATTGGGCCAGCAGCACCGTAAGCAACAAGCAGGAATCGATCGTAGCCATCCGGCTTTCTGCTGCCACCAGAACAGAAGCCATAAACAGCAAACCCGCACCAAGTCCGGCCGATGCTCCAAACAGCATGGAGCCAATAAGCGCCGTTAGAACAACGGCACCAGACATGGCCAAAAGCGAGGGAATGCGATACGGCCATACAACCCGCTGATGCTGCATGCCTGTAAGAGAAACAGCAGCAGCCTCCAGCCAGTAAATACCAGCGGGCTGTAAATAACGTGGTTTGTCCTGAAAGCGCACATCTACAAAGTTGTGCGATTCTAGCATCTGCGCCGTGGCTTCCATGTATCGGGGTTCATCCCGATCGAATGGTGGCGTAACGGCCCGTCCCGGCAAAAACAGCAAAAAAGCAGCAAGGCCTAAGAGCAGCAGGGCTTTAATAGAAAGTGGTTGGTGACCGTTTTTCTGCTTCAGCATTCACGAATCGATTTTGGAAGATGTGTGCGATTCCGTAACCACATCACGCCCAGCAGATCCCGCACCCCAACGACAGCACGATTGAAGTTGGTATATTTAGACTGCCCATGCAAACGCGGCCTGTGTGTAACTGGGTGACACACCAACGGCACACCGTAAGATGCAAACAATGCCGGAAGAAAACGATGCAAACCTTCAAACTGCGGCAAGCGCAGAAAGTCTGCTCGCTGAAAAATTTTGATCGGCGCACCTGTATCCGGGCACTGATCATTTAGTAATTTTTGTCGCAGCCCGTTAGCGAAACGTGTTGCAAACCGGCGAGACCAATCATCTTTACGGCGCGTGCGCACCCCTACAACAAGCGGTGGCCTACCCTTGGTAGCCTGTGCCTGCGCAAGGGAAATCAACTTACCAAGTTCACGCGGATCATCCTGGCCATCGCCATCAATTGTGGCAATCCAAGTCCCTCGGGCAGTTGTAATGCCTGTACGCAACGCGGCAGACTTACCGCAACGCCGATCATGAGAAAGAATACGCAAGTTCGGCAAACACTCATCCCGCAAGCGTTGCAAAACTTCTACGGTTTGATCTTGGCTGCCGTCATCCACAAAAACAACTTCGGCCGCAGGCAATTGCTGCATGGCCTCGGCTAATTCTCGGCAAACCTGTGGCAGGTTATCCTGTTCATCCAAAACAGCAATAACGATGCTCAGTACGAACTGAGCATCGTTATGCTGTGACGGTGCGGCTGAAACCAGACCTGTCACATCTTCACCATTCAGCTGATAATGTTTCAGGCTGCCTTGCGCGCAAGAGCGGCAGGCAAACCAGCCAGCGCCTGATCAACAAGCCCTGCGGCTTTCTGTTCATCAAGCGTCTGAGGAATAACACCATTGGCAGCCTGTACAGCCACATCAATTGCAAGCTGGCGCACTTCTTTAATAGCAGCACGTTCTACAGCAGCAATACGATCACGTGCCATTTGTTCATGGCGCTGCACAGCGGCTTCTGCCTCTGCGCGTGCTTTCTGGGCCATTTCGGCAGCCTGCTGATGAGCCTGCTCCACATAAGATTTGGCTTCTGCCAGTGCCTGCTCACGATCACGCGTGGCATCTTCTAGCATCTGCTCTGCTTCTCTTCTCAAGCGGGCAGCTTCATCCAGTTCTTCACGGATACGGTTGGCGCGGCTGTCCAGAATGGTGGCAATAGGCCCCCAAATCTTTTTACCAACCAGCACAAAGAACAGAACAAACGAAACAGCGACCCAGAAACCCGCTTCGTGAAAAATGCCAGACATGACGAAAATTCCCCCGGAGCTGGTCAGATAGTGCTGTGCGCCGAAGCGCTTTCAACCTTCTGGGCAACAAGCTGAGCATCAGGCACAATACCCGTCAGACGCTGAACCAGAGCCTGCGTGGTATCACCCGCAATTTCTTTAAGCGCACTTAATGCACGCATTTTTTCCTCAGCCACGCGTTTTTCGGCATCAGCAATTTCTGCTGTTACCCGCGCGTTGATTTCCTGCATCTGCTGTTCGGCTGCTTTATGTTCTTCTGCCAGAACCTGATCAAGATGCGCCTGGGCTTCTGCCATAGCATCTTTACGGGCCTGCTGAAGTTCAGCAACAGCTTTATCGGCATCCTGCTTGGCCGCACGTGCAATTTCCAGATCCCCGGAAATACGCTTGCTACGGTCTTCCAGCACCCGGGCAATACCGGGCAGCATGGCTTTGCTGAGCACCATATAAAAGACGAAGAAAATTACCGCGCCCCACATAACCTGACCGGTTACAAGGGGGTTGGCAAAATCTAGCTGAGGCATTCCCGTGGCATATGCACCAGGCGCGGAAACGGCCAGAAGAGACACACCGGAAACCGTTGCGAACAGACCGGCACGAAGCATCTTCTTAATCACACCCACAGGAATGTTCTCCTCTTTCCTGAAAGCTTTCTCAGACGAACAGGATCAGGAACGCGATCAGCAGCGCGAACAGAGCGATAGCTTCTGTCAGAGCAAAGCCGAGCATACCCAGACCGAACACATGCGGACGGGAAGCCGGGTTGCGCGCAATGCTGCTTACCAGCGTGGAGAAGATGTTGCCGAGGCCGATACCAACGCCGGCAAGGGCGATCACGGCGATACCTGCACCGATTTCCCGGGCTGCAGCGATGTCCATATCAGTCACTTCCTTGTTTCAAGTACAGTTCAAACGAAACGGGCAAAGCAGCTCCTCAGTGAGCCACGGCCTCCCGCAGGTAGATGCACGTTAGAATGGCAAACACATAGGCCTGCAACACACCAACAAGCAACTCAAGAGCCATCAGTGCCACGTTAATGGCAATCGGCCCAACCGCAAACACGTCACCCACCACACCAAAACCGGCGAGCATGACAACAAAGCTTGCGAAAATATCGAACATGACATGCCCGGCAACCATGTTGGCGAACAGTCGGATGGAGAGGCTGACAGGACGCGAAAGAAAAGAAAGAATTTCAATCGGGATCAGCAGCGGAGCCAGGAATGGGCTAGCGCCTTCCGGCATAAAGTGCGCAAAGAAATGCAGCCCCTGCACCTTAAGGGAGACAATAACCGTAAGCACAAACACCATCATGGCCAACGCAAAGGTTACAGCAATATGGCTGGTAAACGTAAAGGAAAACGGCAGCAGACCAATATAGTTACCGGCCAGAATAAAGAAGAACAGCGTGAAGATGAATGGGAAGAAAGCCGTGCCTTCTGGCCCGATCGTATCAACCGCCATGTTATGAATAAATTCGTAACAAACTTCTGCTGCGGCCTGCAAACGCCCGGGAACCACCGCTGCTGGGCGCATACCAAAATACAGGAATGCCAGAACCAGACACACTGCCACAATCATGTACAGGGGGGATTGGCTGAAACGCAATGCTTCGCCCAGCCCACCAAGAACGGGATGAAGCTCAAACTGTTCAAGTACGTTGATGCTGGAACCGCCCGCCACAACCGCTCTCCTAAAACCCTTTACCGCATCCGAATCATATCCGGATTACAGCTTCTTACTTACCGTCTATCGACTTGACCAGCCGCCAAACATTCAGCACGCCAGCACCTCCGCCCATCAGTGCGAAAATAATGAGAAAAACTGCCCGGGTTTTCAGCCAGTGATCTAGCTCCCACCCAATGGCAACGCCCACTATCAGTGCTGAAAGCATTTCTGCCCCAGCTCTTAGCGCCAACCCAGGAAGAGATTGCTCTACAGCATCTTCTTTCTCGGCTGAATCTTCCTTTTTTTCCAGACCGGAGCGGCGTTCTGCCGCCTTTAGCCGAGCATCAAAGGAATCGTTACCGTTCTTACTCATTCTTCGCCCCTTCAGAGGGGTGCAGGCGCTTGCTAACGGGGCTGTCATATCCTGTCAAGAAACCATGATGGGTAGATGCATCAAAATCTGTCTTTTCCATCATAATTCCCCACAAAAAATCAGACTGTGTCCGTCACACCCACTAAACCGCGCGCATAATCCACAGCGGAGAACGGCCGCAGATCTTCTGCCTGTTCACCTACACCCACAGCATGCACAGGCAACCCAAACTGATCAGCCAGCGCCACCACAATGCCCCCACGGGCAGAACCATCCAATTTTGTCACGACCAAACCGGTCACATTCACAAGTTCGCGAAACACACGCACCTGCTCCACGGCATTCTGGCCAGTTGTGGCATCTAACACCAACAACACGGAATGTGGTGCTGTTTCATCGAACTTACGCATGACGCGAATAATCTTGGCAAGTTCTTCCATCAACGCACTTTTATTGTGCAAGCGGCCAGCCGTATCTACAAACAGCAGATCAGCCCCTTCCGCCTTACCGCGCTTAAGTGCCTCAAAGGCCAGACCAGCCGCATCTGCACCGGGAGGACCGGCAATAACCGGGCAACCCGTTCTTTCACCCCAGATCTGCAACTGCTCTACAGCAGCGGCGCGGAAGGTATCACCCGCCACCATCATCACCTTCTTACCTTCTTCGGTAAAAAAGCGGGCCATTTTGCCAATAGTGGTGGTTTTACCTACGCCATTCACACCTACCACCAGCACAACATGGGGTTTGTGTTCTGGATCAGGCTCAAAAGGCTTTGCAACGGGCTTAAGAATCGCGGCAATTTCGTCTGCCAAAGTTGTCCGGATTTCCTCATCCGTCACTTCGGTTCCGAAACGGGAGGAACGGAAGGATTCGATAATACGCTCTGCAACAGCCGGGCCCATATCTGCTGTAATCAGCAGGTCTTCCAGCTCTTCCAGCGCTTCGTCATCCAGCTTGCGCTTGGTGAAAATGCCCGTAATCCCCCCACCCAGTTTTTGGGTGGAACGCGACAAGCCCTGCTTGAGACGAGAGAAAAAACCAAGCGCCATCTCAGATCCTTTCCACCACCAGCCCGGCCTTATCGGCCATTGTGGGCTGAAGGGTTATAATTTCCCCCACTTCGGCTTCACCCTGCGCAAGCCGCACTGGCGCAAACTGTTCACTATGGCCGGTTGTGGGGGTTTCCATCAGCACACGTAGCGGCTGACCTATAAGACTTTCATAATACCGGGCGGCAGAAACCGCCCCCACCTCCCGCAACTGCGCAGCACGTGCCTTGCGCTCGGGCACAGGCACCGCGCGCATACGCGCAGCAGGCGTTCCTGGGCGTTCACTATACGGAAAGACATGCAGATACGGCAGCGCCTGCTGAGCAAGAAAATTGCGTGTTTCTTCAAACAGCGATTCGTCTTCTGTTGGAAAGCCCGCAATAATATCAGCACCAATTCCAATATCTGGCCGCAAGCTTCTGGCACGTTCCACCACCCGCGCCGCATCGGCCACCAAATGCCGCCTCTTCATACGTTTAAGAATAAGGTCTGACCCAGCTTGCAAAGAAAGATGCAGATACGGCATAAAACGCGGCTCTTCTGCCAGAAGCTGCCAGATATCCTCGTCAATTTCTACCGGATCAACCGAAGACAGACGCATCCGCTCCAACTCTGGCACCAAACGCAACACACGGCGGCAAAGCTGACCAAGCACCGGTTTGCCGGGCAGATCTTCCCCCCAGGATGTCATATCTACCCCGGTGAGCACGACTTCCCGATACCCAGACTGCACCAAAGCACGCACCTGCTCCACCACTGCACCAACTGGTACAGACCGGGAAGGCCCGCGTCCAAACGGAATGATGCAAAACGTGCACCGATGATTGCACCCTTGCTGAACCTGCACAAAGGCCCGTGTACGGCCTGCAAATTCAGTAACCAGATGCGCGGCGGTTTCCTTGGCCGCCATGATATCGGATACAGCAAGCGGCTGAGACAAAGCAGCGGCAGACCAACTTTCGGCCTTTAGCTTTTCCTCATTCCCCAACACACGGGCTACGCCGGGCAGATCACTCCAGCTTTCGGGGTTAATCTGGGCAGCACACCCGGTAACCACAATACGAGCGTCCGGGTTTTCACGATGCGCCCGACGAATAGCCTGTCGCGCCTGCCGCTCTGCTTCTCCCGTAACGGCACAGGTGTTCACGATAATTACATTATCCAGTGAAGATGCGTGATTACGCATCACTTCACTTTCCCATGTGTTCAAACGGCAGCCAAATGTGAGAATTTCCGGCTTGCTCATTCCGGGTACGCGGCCAGATCAACCGTCCCTTCAAAAGCTGTTGTTGCAGAGCCTGTCATGAGCACATGATTGTTTGGTGCCCATTCAATCTGCAAAATACCACCATCCAGCTCGACTTCACACACACGCTCTACCAAACCGCGCCGCGCCGCATTCACCACCGCGGCACATGCGCCAGAACCACAGGCCTCCGTCACACCGGCTCCACGTTCATGCACCTTAAGCCGCATACGTGCAGATCCATCAATACGCGCAAACCCAATATTGGCCCGTTCAGGAAAAAGCGGATCATGCTCCAGCGCCTGCCCTTGGGAGAGACGCGCAAAATCTTCCACAAAAAACGTTGCGTGCGGGTTCCCCATAGATGCAGCCGCGGGATCACCCTCCAATGGCAGATGCAGCGTATCCATTTCCGCAACCAAAGGCACATCCTGCCAGTTCAGGCGAGGTTCACCCATATCTACCGTAATCAGCCCGTTTTCTTCTATCCGTGCAGGCAAACGCCCAGCACGCGTTTGCAGCACAGGCGTTCTGTTGTCCGTTTCACGCCAGATCAGATCAGCCACACAGCGTGATGCATTTCCGCACGCGCCTGCCTCTGATCCATCGGGATTAAAAAAGCGCACAAAAACGTCTGCCCCTTCCGCACAGGCCGGACGCAACGTTACCAACTGGTCACACCCAATGCCACGGTGCCTATGCGCCAAGGCAGCAATACGGGCTGGCGTAAGGGGCAAATGCCCACCACGCTCGTCCAGAATGACGAAATCATTCCCCAGACCATGCATTTTACGGAAAGATGTCAGCATGCTGTGGCTTATACGCCACTTTAAGCGCCGATGCCATGAGAGAAAGCAGCCAACAGGCCCGGAAATCAGTCTTTTCCGCGCCCTGCTGGCATAATTGTAACGTGCTTACACAAAGCGCCCCGGAGCACCGCGCTGCAATACTTCAATTTTATAACCATCCGGGTCTGTCAGAAAGAAGAACTGCCCAACCACATGGCCTTTGTTTTCCAGCGTTTTAACCGGCGTAACCGGGTGCCCGGCAGCTTCCATACGCGCATGTTCACGCTGCACATCTGCAACAGACACGGCAAGATGGCCGTAACCCTCACCTAAATTATAAGGCTCAGTCCGCCCGTGGTTAATTGTAAGTTCAAGCTCAAATGTCTGCTCATCATTTGCCAGATATACCAATGTAAAACTCTCAAATTCAAACCGACCCACAGGTTTGATGCCTAACGTATCTGCATAAAAATGTGTGGATCGTGCCTCATCCAACACCCGCAACATGCTGTGGATCATCTTGGCCATAAAAATATTCCTTTACCAAACAGAGCATAATAAAAACCGAAGCCTGTGCTTAACGCACATCTTTTTTCCCTGAAATTATTTTTTAAGGAGAGAGCTCTTTACGGCAAGGCAAGGAAAATGGTTCACATTCATATAAGAACCACTTCAACAATATTTGAAAAGCGAATGCGCATCTTCCGCCAGTTTTCCTGCCGCATGGCACATCATATTAAAACAGGCCTATGCATGGGCACTGTGCTGGCTTCTGGCGGAATGGCCATGAATTACGCTTTTCCGGCTTATGCCGCGGCAGATGATGCGGCCTCCCTTGATGCGTTGGAACAGCAAATTTCGCGCATTCAAGCCGAACAGCACGAATTGCAAAAAGCGTTGGTAAGCGTGCAAAAGCAGATTGCCCAGCGGCGCGGCACAGCACACGCCAGCAATGGCAACTCCTCTACGGGCAGGGCTGTTTCTGGCAGCCACCACGCAGTTGCCAACTCAGGTTCAGGCTCTGGTGTTACCGTTGCCATGCAGGATGGCACAATTGCCAGCACAGCCTCCACTGATCCAGGTATTAGTGCGCCAGCCTCAACGCGTTCTGGCGGCTCCTTGCGCCATGCTATGGGCCCAGATGCACAACCTGTGTTTTCTGGCAAAAATGATACCCCGGAAGTGGAATCTGTTGTCGGGCATCGCGCAGAAGATATGATTGCCCGCATTGCAGACAACCAGGTTGGCGCGCATCAGCGTGAAACTGCTGGCGCACAGGCTGCTGGCGCGCTGGGTGACCACGGGGTGTTCCACCTTGGGCCGCTTACCCTGATTTTGGGTGGTTTTTTGGATGCCGCAGCGGTGGAATCAAACCGCCATACCTCCACCGGCACCTTCAACTATTGGGCGGACATGCCTTACAAAGGGGATGCCCGTTACCATACAGACAACTTTGAGGGTAGCGCACGTTACAGCCGCATTTCTCTTATGGCTCGCGGCAACATAGATAAAAACTCCACCATTTCCGGCTTTTACGAAATGGACTTCGGGGCTGGCGCCTCCACAACAGATCCGTACGAAAGTAACAGCTACACTTTCCGTATGCGCCAGCTTTATATGGCCTACGATAACAGTGCTCTGAACTTCCACTTTCTGGCTGGGCAAGCATGGAGCATGCTCACACCAGGCCGCGTGGGTATTATTCCGCGTCAGGAAAATCTACCACTCACCATCGAATCCTCCATGCTGGCAGGCCAGACATGGGCGCGGCAGCTACAGTTCCGGTTTGTAAAAGACTTTTTCCAACACAGACTGTGGGCCGGTCTTTCCATCGAAAACTCGGCCACGCTGTATAATGTTGACAGCTTTTCCAGTGTGACGGATGGGCAAGTGCGCTTACCAAACGGGCGTATTGCAACCATAGGGTATGACGGCACCGGCCTGACCAACAATGCCCTTTTCCCTAACGAAATTGCTCCAGACATTATTGGCAAACTGGCATGGGACCCACACTGGGGCCACTACGAAGTTGAAGGCATTCTGCACTTTCCTCATACACGTGTTTCTGAACTTGGGGGCGGGCGCAACCATACTGCCATTGCTGGTGGTGGTGGTGGCTCTGTTGTCCTTCCAGTTCTGCCGCATAAGGTAGAGGTGCGTCTTGCTGGTTTGGCTGGGGTGGGTATTGGCCGTTACGGGTCTGTGCTGCTGCCGGATGCCACGCTTAATTCTAAAGGTGAACCCTCACCAATTCCATCCATACAAGGCACGGCTGGTATCATTGCCCATCCTAACCAACTTATCGATGTGTATGGTTACTTTGGGTATCAGCAGGCTGGACGTCGTTACTTTAATGCCAATGGCTCTGCCTATGGGTATGGCAACCCATCGTTTGATAACAGCGGCTGTAATGTTGAAATGGCCACCGAGCTTTCAACCCTTGGCTGCACAGGCAACACCCGCAGCGTCATGGAAGCCACCGTTGGCGCATGGTATCGTTTCTTCAAGGGCCATTACGGCACTGTGGAAGCCGGTTTGCAGCTTGCTTATTCCCGCCGCAAGGCTTGGGAAGGGCTAGGTGGCGCGCCAAGTGCTGGTATGAGCCAGGTTTTTATGGATTTCCGCTATCTTCCTTTCCAGTAAAAGCGCATAATTCCTGTGCTATAAAATCATGCAGTACAGGGTTCTGCCGTCAAACTACTAGCTTTTCCGGGCAGGAACCTTTATCTCGCATTTCTATTCCCGTTGCCCGGATCCGGATTGTATGCCTTTTCAGAATGCTCCTGCCCCTCTCGCTCGTGCTCTTGCTGCACGCGGCTTTACTGCTCCTACCGCTGTTCAGGCCGCCGTTCTGGCCGATGATGCCAAAAATCGCGACCTGCTGGTTTCAGCCCGCACCGGATCTGGCAAAACTGTTGCTTTCGGCCTAACGCTGGCTGACCTGCTACTGAATGATGCAGGCCGCTGCGTGCCGTCTGGCGCGCCTATTGCTCTGGTTATTGCCCCCACGCGTGAACTTGCTTTGCAGGTACGCAGTGAGCTGGAATGGCTGTACGCCGAAACCGGCGCACGGATTGTTTCTTGCGTTGGTGGCATGGAACCCCGCAAGGAAGCCCGCGCCCTTGCCTCTGGCTGCCACATTGTTGTGGGCACGCCGGGCCGCCTGTGTGACCATCTGCGCCGCGGTGCACTTGATCTTTCACACCTGAAAGCCGTGGTACTGGATGAAGCAGATGAAATGCTTGATCTGGGCTTCCGTGATGAGCTGGAAACCCTGCTGGACGCCATGCCCAAAGAGCGGCGTACCCTGCTGTTTTCCGCAACCATTGCCCGCGATATTGCAGCCCTTGCACGCCGCTATCAGCAGGATGCCCTGCGCATTGACACGGTGGGGACAAACACCCCCCATGCCGATATTACCTACCGCGCCGTTCTGACAGAACAGGGCGATATGGCAGGCACGGTTGTAAACGTACTGCGGCTGATGGAATCCTCCGCTGCCATCGTTTTCTGCCATACGCGTGAAGCTGTACGCCAGTTGCAGGCGATTCTGACGGAACGCGGTTTTTCCTCCGTCGCCATTTCAGGTGATCTGGGACAGAATGAACGCAGCCGCGCCATAGAAAGCCTGCGCCACGGCCAAGCCCGTGTATGCGTGGCAACAGACGTGGCCGCTCGCGGTATTGATATTCCGGATTTGGGGCTGGTTATCCATGCCAGCCTGCCTTCCAACCCGGCAACCTTGCTGCATCGCTCCGGTCGTACAGGCCGCGCAGGCAAAAAAGGCACTTGTGTACTGCTGGTACCGCCAGCACGCAGAAGATTGGCAGAGCGTCTGCTTCAGGCCGCCAAGGTAACCGCAGAATGGAGCGGTGCCCCTACTCCGGCAGCTATTGCTACTGCGGATGCCGAACGCCTTTTGGCTGCGCCATTCCTTTCTGCCCCAGCACCAGAAGATGCAGAAACACAAACGCTGATCAGTCGCCTAGCTGCCGAACACACACCAGAGCAACTTGGGGCGGCCCTTGTTGGCCTGTGGCATAAAAGCCTGCCTGCCCCTGTTTCCGTGCGGGTGCTCACACCAGATGCACGCCGTGCTGCCCCGCGTGAGCGTGATCCCAACCGTCCTGTGCGCGAAAGAGAACGCGCACCCGCCATGGATGGCAAATGGTTCCGTCTTTCTGTTGGTCGTGAAGATCGGGCAGACCCCAAATGGCTGGTGCCTATGCTGTGCCGGTTGGGGAACATTAAAAAGCAGGATATCGGGTCTATCCGTATCACGCAGGATCATACACTGGTTGAAATTTCTCCAGATAAAGCCGAGCAGTTTGCATCTTGCGCCTCTGCTACGGACCCGGACGAAATTACAGTTGAACCCGCAGCAGCACCCCGCAAAGGTGGCGGTGGCGGATCTCGCCCAGCCTATGCTGATCGGAAACCAAAAGGTGGTCGCTCTTTTGCACCACGTCGGGAAGGCGCTAGCAAAAGCAATTCTTCCCGCAAGCGTAAGCCGAAATAAACTTTATACGCATCAACTCATCAGGCCGCACGTAGCGGCCTGATGTCGTTTAAGCCAGCCTTACAAAGGCGGTAGAGTGGTTGCATCCCGAAGGTCGGAAGAAACCCGGTCTTTCTGAGCTTTCCAAGCCTTCCGCGTATTTTCCCCCGCATTATTCCAACGATCTGTAACATTTTTTTCTGCATTGGTTACACGGTCGCGTTGAGCCTGCAGCTTCTCACGTGCTTCCTCACCACTGTTGTTCCAGCGGTCACGCACATTCTTTTCCGCGTTGGTTACACGGTCGCGTTGAGCCTGCAGCTTCTCACGCGCTTCCTCACCACTGTTGTTCCAGCGGTCACGTACATTCTTTTCCGCGTTGGTTACACGGTCGCGCTGAGCCTGTAGCTTCTCACGTGCTTCCTCGCCACTGTTATTCCAGCGGTCACGCACATTCTTTTCCGCGTTGGTTACACGGTCGCGCTGAGCCTGTAGCTTCTCACGTGTTGCTTCGGTGCTGTTGTTCCAACTATTTCGCACCTGATCCCGCGCAGCCTGACCACTATTTCTGAAACCAGATGTCAGATTATTTGCATCATTACGCACGCTGTCACGCGTTGCATTCAATTGATCTTTTGCATCCTGCTGTAAGCAACCTGTTAGAGACAAACATGGATCAGCGTGTGCCAAAGATGCCGTACCTGCCAGAGCTGCTACAGATAAACTCATCACCGCAAATTTCTGAACAAATCGCATAATAACCTATTCTTTCTTCAATCCTGTCCACATAAAGCGGAACGTTGATGAATTTTTAGACATGTAATTCTGGCAAAAAATAGTCCACCCCGGCCCTTGCGAGAACACGATTGCAGACGCAGCATAGCGGTAAGTATTTTCGACAGAACCAAGGATCATGCGTATCGTGATGAAACCTGTTTTCCACCCGGCAAAATGGCCAAATTTTAACAAGCTAAAGCTTGCTGGCTCTTTGACTGTTGCCCTTAGCCTCTCCACTACAGCCATAGCCGCAACTGAACCATCACCACCGCCCGCCAAGGCCGCCCCCTCGGTAACGGGGCCCGCTCCAGCGCAAATCCAAACAGATACATTCCACAATGCAGCCGCCCTGCTGCCGCAAGATGCCATCACACATCACACTGGCATTTTTGATAAGCGAAAGATCTCCTACACAGCCCATACCGGCACCCTGACTTTACGGGATGATGATGGCGCCCCTACTGCACGTGTTTTTTACGTTGCCTACACGCAGGATGGCGTAGATCCGGCACATCGGCCTGTTGCCTATTTCTTTAACGGAGGGCCCGGCGCAGGTACGGCATACCTACATCTGGGTGCCGCAGGCCCCTCTATTCTTTCTTTCCCCAATGGCAACCCGGCAGATGGTGCCAACGCCCAGCTTACCCCCAACACAGAAAGCTGGCTGGCTGCGGCGGATCTGGTGTTTATAGATGCCCCCGGCACTGGCTGGTCTATCCCCACAGATGCTAAAAAAGCTGCCAAAACATTTTATGGCGTCAAACAAGATGCCCACGCATTTGCCAAGGCCATTCAGCTTTGGGCGCAAAGCAATAACCGCCAGATTTCTCCGCGCTATCTTGTAGGTGAAAGCTATGGTGGCCTACGCGCCATTGAGGTGGCAGATGCCTTGGCGCAGGATCAGAATATTCTGGTGAATGGGATCATCATGATCTCACCTGCACTGGATATGACATTGCTGGATACGTCCAACGATATTCTGGCAACCAGTTTTGTCCTGCCTTCCTTAGAAGCATCTCAGCTAGCGCTCCAACATAAACTGACACCAGAAAACGCTGCGGGGCATTTGGATAGCGCATACCATTACGCTATTGGCCCTTACCTGAGCACATTGGCCAACGCACCACTTGCCGGAAACGCCGCGCAGGATTTTTACGAAGACGTTGCCACGCATTCCGGCATACCGCTTGAAACGGTGGCAAAAGAACGCGGCATGCTGCAGCCAGAAGCCCATGATGTGCGCAGCCGCAATGGGCGGCTTTATTCTCTGTATGACGGCACGTTTTCTATTGCTGACCCGTTCCCCGAAGGTGTGGAAAATGGTGCAAGCCCTGACCCCATTCTGGATGGCTTTACCCGTGCCTATGGCAGCGCATTTGAGCAATATGCCGCAACCAGCCTGAACTTCCGCACATCACTGAGCTATTCACTTTTGAACATGAAGGTGAATGAGGAGTGGGATTATCGGGATGGTGGCAGCCCCATTGTCCGCCCTATTCCGACGCTCCGCCGCCTTCTGGCACTTAACCCAACCCTGCGGGTTTTTATTGCCAACGGGTATTATGATCTGGTCTGCCCTTTTGCCTCATCCCGCTGGGTGGCTGAGCATATTCCAGTAGGCAGAAACCGCATTGCCCTGCACACATACCCCGGCGGCCATATGATTTACATCCGGGCAGACAGCCGCGCAGCACTTGCGCAGGATGCCAAAACTTTCATGACACCATAAAAAAACGGGTGGGGAATTGCTTCCCCACCCGTTTCTGCCAAACGGTAAACCGTTTTTCCTGACAGATCAGCGCTTGCTGAACTGGAAGGAACGACGAGCCTTGGCGCGACCGTATTTCTTACGTTCCACCTTACGAGAGTCACGCGTAAGGAAGCCAGCAGCCTTAAGGATGCTGCGCAGTTCTGGTTCGTAATGTGTCAGCGCACGGCTGATACCATGACGAACAGCACCTGCCTGACCAGACAGACCACCACCCGTTACGGTGCAAACCACATCGAACTGGTTGTAACGGTCAGACACAAGGAAAGGCTGGGTCAACAGCATGCGCAGCACGGGGCGCGCAAAGTAAGTGCCAACCGGGCGACCGTTAACGGTGATTTCACCCTTGCCAGGCTTGATCCACACGCGAGCAACTGCGTCCTTACGACGGCCTGTTGCATAGGAGCGGCCCTGCGCATCACGCTTGGCTTCATAAACCGGAGCATCAGAAGCAATTTCTGGAACCACGGTCTTCAGATCGGCCAGCGTGCCTGTACGTTCCTGAGTTTCAGACATTCTGCTCAGCCCTTCTGCACGTTAACAACGTTCTTGCGGTTCATGGCCGCAACATCAAGCTGCTGGGGGTTCTGGCCAGCATGCGGGTGTTCTGCACCAGCATAAACATGCAGGCTGCGCATCTGCTGACGCTGCAGCGGACCGCGCGTGATCATGCGCTCCACAGCTTTTTCAACCAGCTGACCCGGATTTTTGCCTTCAAGGCGCTGCTTTACAGTGCGTTCCTTGATGCCGCCGGGGTAACCGGTGTGATAGTGGAAGAGCTTCTGATCAGCCTTGCGGCCTGTCAGGGCAACTTTTTCCGCGTTGATGACAACAACGTGGTCACCGCAATCAACATGCGGAGTAAACTGAGGCTTATGCTTGCCGCGCAGGCGCTGGGCAATGATGACGGCGAGACGACCTAGAGCGAGACCTTCGGCATCGATCAGGATCCAGTTCTTCGTCACCTCCGCGGGCTTCAGCGAGAGGGTGGTCTTCATGACACTGATTCCATACTAGAACAGTTGTGTATCCAAGATGGCGCCTTATGCGGTGCCTAAAACAAAACGTCAAGCATTGTTTGCGTTGATGTCTGTATTTTCAGGGGGTTTTCTATAGGTAACATGTTACCGTACCAGCGCTTGCAGCCCCATCCGCCATGCACTAAAGCTGGTTTTGTGTCCCGAAACAGTAGGATTTCCAACGGGTGAAGAAGAACGTTCTGGTCATGATTTCCGGCATTGCCATTCTAGGCGGCATTGGTTGGCTTGGTGCACGCCATGCCGAACACCTTATGCTGGACAAAAGCATAGAGCGTTTTAGGCAAACCTTGGGGCCTGATGCTTCTTTTACCTACAAAAAAGCCACTCCCGGTGTGCTGGGGCGCAGTGTAAAATTTACCAGCCTTGTATTCCGCCAAGGGCCAGAAACCATAACGGCAGATGAAGCAGAGGTTTCTAAACCCGTTACCAAGGGCTCCGAGTCTCCGCTTATCGAGCATCTTTCCTTCCGCAACTTTCAGATGGCAGATACGGCAGGCAGTTTGCATCTGGCAAAATTGGCCATGGAAGGCGTTACGCTTCCGGTAAAGGAAGACGTGCACACGCCAGCCCATACGCTTTCTATCCAACATGCAGAAGCCACAAAGCTGCACGGGTTTATTGATAGCCTGCAATCCGATATCTCTGCTGATACTGTTACAGTAGATGATTTTGGAGAAAGCATGGCCTCGCATCTTGAGGCCACAAAGCTGCAATTTTCTGCGGATGTCCCCCCTGCCCGCCATGTTTCTGCTGACCATGTTGGCATTGATGGCCTAGATCTGGCTGGGTTGTACAATAGCCTTACAACCGGCGCGGCTTATACTGCCCGCAACGGCACCCGCGATATCCAGATTGATCATCTTGCCATTGATGGCGACAGCCCACTTTTGCGCGCTGTGAAGATTCTGTCTCATTCCAGCAAATCCGAATCTGCTGAGCAGGAAGTTTCCAGCGTGCAGGATGCAGAACTCTGGCCGAGCATGCCTAATCTCGCATGGTTACCCACCCTGGGTTATGATCGCCTACACGCCTCTCTGGTTTTGAACGACACACATGATCTAAAAACAGACAAACTGCATATTGAAGAACTGAGTATAGATGCTGCTCAAATGGGCCGTCTGCATTTGGATGGAGATTTTGCGCAGGCAGGTTCCCACGCTGTTGTGGCTGCAAACGCAGATATGCAGGTTTTACATATGCATATGAACTATATGGATCATGGGCTTGTGCCTAAAATATTGGATCAGGCGGCCAAGGCGCGCAACATGAACCTGCACGATATGCTGGCCACATGGCAGGAACAGACCAAGCAGGGCAATAACCCAATTCTGACCCAAGCACTTACCTATGCCCTACACCCTGAAAAAGGCCCGTTGGATATCTATATCCAGCCGCAACGCCCGCTCCCACTCATGACAGTTCTGGCATCTTTAGGGGCTGTGGGTGTGGCACCACAAATTGCGCAGCAGGTTGGCCTTTCCCTGCATACGCCGTAATGCTGCCTCTTCATACACTTCAACCTGCGCTAGGTCCGGTTCATGTTATTGGAGCCTCAGGCCGTTCTGGGCGAGCTGTGTGTCAGGCTTTGCTGGCACAGGGTATTCCCATCATCCCGGTTGTGCGTAACGCCAGCCGGGCTGATGGGTTAGAAAATATTCGCATTGCCGATCTGACAGCCCCTACCGAGCTTTTAAAACCCGTGTTGGTAGATGCCACGCGTATTGTCTGCACAGCGCACGCGCGTAATATCCCTGCCTTGCTGGCTGCTGCGCCAGCTTCTGCCAAACTGGTATGTCTTGGCAGCACACGTAAATTCACACATTGGCCCGATGCACACGGCAATGGCGTTCTGTTAGGTGAAAAAGCCCTTATGGCCTCGGGGCGAGACAGCATTATTTTACATCCCACCATGATTTATGGCGCTCAGGGTGAAAATAATGTGCAGCGCCTAGCTGCACTCCTACGCTTTTTGCCAGTTATCCCTTTACCAAATGGCGGAACAGCTTTGGTGCAGCCTATCTGGCAGGGAGATGTAACCGCCAGTATTCTGGCCGCACTTGCACAAACATGGCATGGCCCACGCAGCCTTGTTATTGCTGGAAAAAACGCCGTAACCTACAAACAGTTTGTCACTTTGGTGGAACAGGCCAGCGGATTACGCCCGCGCCCATTTATTTCATTACCTGCCAAATTGCTGATGGCGTGCGCCCATGTAACCTCTCGGATTCCGGGGTTACCTGAAATCGGGCCAGATGAAATTCGTCGCCTGCTTGAAAACAAGAATTTCGATATTTCACCAATGCAGCGTTTTTTAGGCGTGCAGCCCATAGATCTGCAGGAAGGATTAGCGCGTACCTTTAAAGGCTGATACGCGCCAACCTTTAATCTTATACAATCAAGACTCTTTATGAGTGTCTTTTCTGGCAGCGCCACCGCGTGGGCGCACTGCTGGCAGCATATTGCCGGTTACAGCGTAGTACACCCGCTCTGCAATATTGGTGGCGTGGTCACCAATACGTTCCAGGTTTTTCGCAACAAACAAAAGATGGATACATGGGCCGATCTTACGCGGATCTTCCATCATATACGTGACCAGTTCACGGAACATGGCTGTATACAGCTCATCCACAGCGGTATCTGCATTCCACACTTCCATGGCGCGGGTGCTGTCATTTTCCACCATGGCCTCAATGGCCTTGTGCAGATTTTCCTGAACAAGACGCGCCATTGCCCGTAACGGGCTGAAGGAAAACGCACCGTCCAGCGGCTCCACCTTCATGGCACGGCGGGCAATACTGGAAGCGTAATCACCAATACGCTCCAAATCACCGCTCATTTTCAGAACAGCAACAATCATGCGCAAATCCACCGCCATTGGTGCGCGCAGGGCCAGAATGCGGATCGCCAGCATTTCTGCCTCACGCTCCAGCGCATCCACCTCTGTATCCAGTTCGGGTGGTTCAATAGCGGCTTCTTCGTCCTGATCCACTACTGCGGCAATAGCCTGCGCGGTTTGGCGTTCCACCAAGCCACCCATGCGGGCAACAATTCCACGCAGTCGATCAAGCTCCTGATCGTATCGGGTAACGGTATGTGCGGGTTCGTTTCCCATAACGTGTTCCTTTCTGCTTACCCAAAGCGGCCGGTAATATAATCCTGCGTCTGCTGTTCACGCGGGGTTGTGAACATGCGCGCTGTGCTGTCCACTTCAATCAGCTTGCCCATATAGAAAAATGCTACCTGATCCGCACATCGCGCAGCCTGCTGCATGTTGTGCGTTACAATAGCAATGGTGAACTCTGTTTTCAGTTCATCCAGTAACTCTTCAATACGAGCGGTAGAAACTGGATCCAACGCACTTGTGGGTTCATCCAGCAGAATAACTTCAGGCCTTACGGCAATCGTGCGGGCAATGCACAAACGCTGCTGCTGGCCACCAGACATAGCCGTAGCAGAACTGCTGAGCCTGTCCTGAACCTCAGACCACAAAGCCACGCGTCGCAGAGCATCTTCTACCCGCCCATCCATTTCTGAACGAGAAACACGCTCATGCAGCCGAATGCCAAAAGCAATGTTATCGTAAATGGACATGGGGAATGGTGTGGGTTTCTGAAACACCATGCCAATACGTGAGCGCAGTACGTTCAGATCCACTCCGGCGGCCAGAATATTCTGGCCATCAAATATCACCTCACCCGTGGCCTTTTGCCCCGGATACAGATCATACATCCGGTTCAGCACACGCAGCAGAGTAGATTTACCGCACCCTGAAGGGCCAATCATACCCGTTACGCTGCGTTCGGGAAAATTAAGAGAAATATCGTGCAGCGCGTGTGACTTACCATAATAGAAATTCAGATCCCGCACTTGCAAAGCAATCGGGCGGGCATCTTTTTCTGTCTCGGCAACAGTCACTGTCTGCTCTGCGGCAACGGTTTCCGTTTGGACCTCTATGCTCATGTCCGTCCTCCACGGGTTCCGACCCGCACCACAATATTAATAATCAACACACCAAGTGTAACCAGCAGCGCACCTGTCCAAGCCTGCTGCATCCAATCCTGATAAGCTGAACCTGCATACTGGTAGATAGCCACAGGCAGGCTGGCCATGGGCCGATTCATATCAACAGACCACTCGGAATTCCCCAGTGATGTAAACAGCAACGGTGCTGTTTCACCCGCCACACGCGCTACAGCCAGCAGCACACCTGTAAGAATGCCGCCACGTGCTGCACGCAGGCAGATAAACAGGATCACCCGCCATTTTGGAGCCCCTAGCGCAATACCGGCCTCACGCATGGCAACGGGCACCAGATAAAGCATATCTTCGGTTGTGCGCACCACAATCGGCATGGCCAGAATGGCAAGGGCCAGAGAGCCTGCATAACCAGAAAAATGTCCCAGAGGCGCCACCAGCACCATATAGATGAACAGGCCAATCAGAATGGATGGAGCAGAAAGCAGCATGTCAGAAACAAAGCGCACCGTGCGCGCCAGCACGCTGTTTGTGCCGTATTCTGCCAGATAAATACCTGTCAGCAGACCTGCTGGCGTGCCCAGCAGAATTGCCAATCCGGTTTGCAAAATGCTGCCCATAATGGCATTGGCCAGGCCGCCATTCTGGCCCGGTGCGGCCATGGAATGTATAAACAGGTTAATACTTAGCCCAGCTAACCCGTTTTTAAACAGTGTCCATAAAATGGACCCCAGAACACACACAACAATCAGCATGGCCAACCAGCTCAGGCCGGTTGCCATTCTGTCGGTCACTTTTCTGCGCAACAGAAGCGAGGCAGAACGATCAGACCGAAGCAGAGAACGTGATGTGGCCATTCTTAACCTCCCGCAGCTTTCTGCCCACGGGCCAGAAGCCAGCGGGAGAACCAGAGTGTCAGGAACGAAATCGCCATCAGAATAGCCCCCAGCGCCATAAGAGACGCCAGCTTCAGGCTCCCTGCCGGGCTTTCGGGAAATTCCAGAGCAATAAGAGAGGCAATGGTGTTGGCCGGTGCAAAAAGTGACCAACCAATATGGTTGCTATCCCCAATAACAAAGGTCACAGCCATTGTTTCACCCATGGCACGGCCCATGCCCAACACAACAGCGCCAATCACACCCTGCCGAGACCACGGAAGCACCACGTTGCGCATAACTTCCCAGCGCGTTGCGCCCAACCCGTAGGCACTTTCACGCAATACCGTGGGCATGGAAACAAACACATCCCGCATAACGGCGGTAATGGAAGGCGTAATCATAATCGCCAGAATAAGGCTGGCAGTGAACAGGCCGGTGCCAAACGGTGCGCCTGCCACAAGCGCAGAAAGCCCAGGCACATGCCCGAACAGATGCCGCGCTGTAGGCTGCACATAGTGGGCAACCAACGGCACCACCACAAAAAAGCCCCACATCCCGAAGATAATGGAAGGAACAGCAGCCAGAAGCTGCACAGCCATGCCAATAAAAGCCGCCGCTGCCGGAGGCGCAAGGGCTGCCAGCCAGAATGCAGTCCCAAAAGCCAATGGCACCGCCACAACAAGCGCCATCGCACTGCTGACAATAGTGCCAAAAACGGGTGCCGCCGCCCCAAAGTGCTGGGTAACGGGGTTCCACACCGCAGATATAAGGAATTCAGGCCCAAACACAGCAAAGGCTTTCCAGCCCCCTACTGCCATCACACCAATAATGGCCCCCAGCACCACCAGAACACCAACACCGGTTGCTATCACCAGCATCCTGAAGAAAGGATCTGCTGTGCGAACACCTCCGGCTGGGTGGTTCTTTTTTGTTGCGGGCAGGGGCTGCCTTGCGGAAATTTCCATCTGCTCTCCGTTCCGAACGTCCGCCGGATGCGAGGAGGAATACTGAACGCCTCCGTCTCCTGCAACATACCCCCCGCAAGAAAGCTGGGTAAAAGCAGATTTGTCACAAAACTGTAGCAGGAAAAACCACTATCCGCGGTCTAGCCACAATCCCGGCCTGACAGAAGTTTCTTTGTAGTCTAATGTGCAGCCCCCATATATCTGGCGGAAGCCAGATTGCTCCGGAACCACACAGCAGACAGAAACCAGAGAGAAGACCCCACCATGGCCGGTTACAGATCCCGCACCACCACACACGGGCGCAACATGGCAGGCGCTCGTAGCCTGTGGCGCGCCACCGGGATGAAAGACTCCGATTTTGGCAAACCCATTATTGCGGTTGCCAACTCCTTTACCCAGTTTGTGCCCGGCCATGTTCATCTTAAGGATATGGGCCAGCTTGTGTGCCAATCCATTGCAGAAGCTGGTGGAATTGGCCGTGAGTTTAACACCATTGCTGTGGATGATGGCATTGCCATGGGCCACGGCGGCATGTTGTACAGCTTGCCCTCGCGCGAGCTGATTGCTGATGCTGTGGAATATATGGTGAATGCACATTGCGCAGACGCATTGGTGTGCATCAGCAACTGCGATAAAATTACGCCGGGCATGCTTATGGCCGCCATGCGGTTGAATATTCCCACCATTTTTGTTTCCGGCGGCCCAATGGAAGCCGGGCGCGTAACATTGGCGGATATTGAACAGCGCGCAGACCTTGTGACCTCCATGGTTTCTGCTGCCAACCCAAATGTAAGCGATGCCGATTCGCTGGCTATTGAACGCTCCGCCTGCCCCACCTGCGGCTCCTGCTCTGGCATGTTCACGGCCAATTCCATGAACTGCCTAACCGAGGCACTGGGCCTCTCCCTACCCGGCAATGGCAGCCTTGTGGCCACACATTCCGCACGCCGCGGCCTATTTGTAGAAGCAGGCCAGCGTATTGTGGATATGGCCCGGCGTTATTATGAGCAGGATGATACCTCCGTGCTGCCACGCAGCATTGCCACAATGGATGCGTTTGAAAACGCAATGTCCGTGGATATCGCCATGGGCGGCTCTACGAACACCGTACTACACCTTCTGGCCTCCGCCCATGAAGGCGATGTGCCTTTTACGATGAAGGACATTGATCGCCTTTCCCGCAAGGTGCCGCACCTGTGCAAGGTTTCTCCTTCCCGCCCAGATGTGCATATGGAAGATGTGCACCGCGCTGGTGGTATTCCAGCCATTATGGGTGAGCTGGATCGGCTGGGCCTGTTGCATCGCGATGTGCCCATGGTGCATGCCGCCAACTTGCCTGAAGCCTTGAAAAATTGGGATATCCGCGCACCAGGTGCTGAAACCAACACCACAGCACGAGACTTCTTCCGCGCCTCTCCGGGCGGGGTGCGCACCACAGAAGCATTCTCGCAGTCCAGCCAGTATCATGAACTGGATATGGATACGGAAAACGGTGCCATCCGTAATGGCGCACACGCGTATAATCAGGATGGTGGGTTGGCTGTTCTGTACGGCAATCTGGCCGAAGATGGCGCTATTGTTAAAACGGCGGGTGTTGCCGCTGGCTTGGAAACATTTTCTGGGCCAGCACGTATTTTTGAAAGCCAGGATGCCGCTGTTTCCGCCATTTTGGGCGACAAGATCAAACCCGGTGATGTGGTGCTGATCCGCTACGAAGGCCCCAAAGGCGGCCCCGGCATGCAGGAAATGCTCTACCCCACCAGCTATCTGAAATCCAAAGGGTTGGCTGAAAAATGCGCCCTCATTACAGATGGTCGCTTTTCGGGCGGAAGCTCCGGCCTGTCTATTGGCCATATCTCCCCTGAAGCAGCCGAAGGCGGAGTTATCGGTTTGGTAGAGGAAGGCGATATTATTGAAATTGATATCCCCAACCGCAAACTGGCTGTAGCTGTACCGGAAAGCGAATTGTCTGACCGCCGGGCACGTATGGATGATCTGGGTGATCAGGCATGGCAGCCCAAGCGTGACCGTGTGGTTTCCAACGCCCTGAAGGCCTATGCGGCCCTGACCACCAGCGCAGCCCGTGGTGCCGTAAGAGATGTAAGCCAGCTTACGCGGCGGACACCGCGTTAATACGCAGCTTTTCAGCACATTAAGCAACAAAAAGCCCCGGTGGAAAAATCCACCGGGGCTTTTTCATGCCGTTTCATCCAGACCGGATATCACCTCAAAAAAACGATATCCACGCAGATAAACTCTTACTGCCCTGCTGCTGCCGGAGCTTCAAGCGGAGCAGCAGCAGGAGCCGCCTGTGTTGCAGGGGCTGCTACGCTATCACCACCCGGAGCGGCAAGTTGCGGCCCACTGGTGGGCGGCTGGGGCACGTTTTCATTGGTGATGACGTAAGAAATGGATTCCGCACGGGTAATATCCACCACGTCACCAATTTTCAGAGTCGCCAGAAAATCCTGCATAGCCTGCGTACGCAAAACGGCAACATGCAGCGCGCTATCGTCCGTTACAAAAGAAACCGTGTGGGTTTTCAGGTCAATCGCCTTAATGGTGCCACGTTCACGATTGAAAGCTGCAATAACACCACGCGGGTGGCCGTGCGCATAACCACGGGCAGTTGTGAGTGTGGATTCGGGCAGCGGGCTACCTGGAGGGGCCATCTGGGCACCCAGTGTTTCCACAAAGCGAATTTTGAGGTGATCACCTTCATGCAGATGCGGCAGATCACGCACAGCACTACCATATTCAATGGTGATCAGATGCCCATTGCCTTCACGCAGCAGCACTTCACGCGCATCACGGTCCACTGTTTCAACCACAGCGGTTGCGGTCTGGTTTTTCAAAAGCACGGAAGCCTGAGCATGAGCTGCGGAAGGAGCAGCAGCTAAGCCAGCTACAGCGAGCGTGCACACAGCCACAGAACCTGTGACCAAAGAAGACATACGGGAAACGAGAGGATGCAACGCTCTTAATCCTTTCCAACATCAGTCTGATGCAGCCATGCGCCAGACACTGGGTTATTTTAATGCCCGTGATACAATGGTTTCACCATAACACAAGCCATGACGCCATGTTATGGTGTCTGACAACGACGCGATCAGAAAACAGAAAGCCCGTCTGGCAGACCAGACGGGCTTTGCTGCATGAAATCTGCAAGAAGCAAATTTTATGCGCAGGACTTCTTCTTACGCAGAAAATACACCACTGTTGCAATCAGTCCGGCAACCAGAAGGCCACGCACACACGGAGATTTCGGGCACTTAACCGCACACTTGGACATGTTTTGTTATCCTTGATCTATTCCGCCCGTTACAATCAGGCAGATAAGTTACCCTACCCTATACGGGCCGGCACGTCATGCCATTGAAACAAATGTTGGCATATGTTCATGACAGCTGCGCAAAAATCTAGACTGTCAGAATCGTACTACCTGTTGTGCTGCGCGCTTCCAGCGCCCTATGCGCTTGCTCGGCTTCTGCAAGCGGGAAGCGCTGGCCAATTGCTGGCTTCAACACCCCCTGCTCTACCATTGCAAACAGTTCCTGCGCCCCAGCCTCCAACTCCTTGCGGTCTGCAATATATGTCATCAAAGATGGGCGTGTCAGATACAAGCTTCCATGGGCACTTAAGGTACCTACAGACACCCCGGTAACCGGCCCGGATGCATTACCATAACTGACCATAAGCCCACGTGGCGCAAGGCAGTTCAGGCTGGTTTCAAAAGTATCTCGCCCAATGCTGTCATATACAACGGGTACCATTTTCCCGTCAGTCAGTTCCCGTATCCGGGCAGGTAAATCTGATATGCCAATAACAACATCTGCTGCACCGCAAGCCTTGGCAATAGCCGCTTTTTCCTCTGTAGAGGTTACGCCTATCACTCGCACACCCAGATGCCGCGCCCATTGGCACACAAGCTGCCCAACACCCCCTGCCGGGGCATAAACCAAAATATCCTGTCCTGTACGAACCTGATAAACTTGGCGCAACAACATATGGGCCGTAAGGCCACGTAAGGTAACTGCCGCAGCAATCTCAAATGGAATAGCATCTGGCAGCACCACCAGCCTGTCTGCTGCAATGGTGCGATAACAGGCATAGGCCCCCAAAGCTCCGGCATAAGCAACTCGCATACCGGGCCGAAGATGTTGTACCCCTTCACCCACCTTTTCCACCACGCCTGCGCCCTCATTCCCCGGAATAGCTGGCAAAGTTGGAAACGGGTACAGACCGGAACGAAAATAGGTATCTATAAAATTAACACCTATGGCTTCCTGCCGTAGCAGCACTTCCCCTTTTTGAGGCTGGGGAACAGGAAGCGTTTCAACACGCAATACATCTGGTGGCCCTGTGTGATGTACACGCACAACTGTGTTGAGATCACTTGCCATTTCTTGCCTCATTTTCCACTGCCCGCTGCATGCCCCTCCGTCATGTTTCCAAGCAACACAGCGGCCAATAAGTTTATAGCGTTCCAGACATGCAGGGCCTGCCTTCCTGAAAATCAGGGGCGGTCTGCGTCATCCTCACCCAGAAAACTGATAATATGCTTCAAATCCGTAAGCAGGATTCCCACAACAAAACGTATGATGGGGTCTGCCGTTTCATCTTCTGCTGGAAGGGCAGAAATAACTTCTGCCGCCACACGGCTATCATTACCTGAACGGGCAGTGGCTTCATCATTGCAGCGCTGAATAACCCATTGGAACCCACGCAGCAGACCAGCACTAATGGTGGCCACCTGTTGTGGGGGGATAGTGGAGCCTGAATGTGGAAAACGCAGCATGGCGCGCGCTACCACCAATGCATCCATTTGCAATTGCCGCACTTCCTTGGGCAGTTGCGCCAGCATGGGGTCTCGTTGCTCCAACGGTTTCCAGTGTTCGCGCCGCGCCTCTTCCAACGCAGCCTGAACCTTGCGCAACGATGCCGCGCAATCATCATTCATGTCCTGAATGGTCACCCAGTCTGTATTTCCAGAGCGGGCTTTTTGCAGCATGGCCACAATTTGCGTCACTGTTTCCGCAGCGTTGCGAAAGGCATCTCGTCGTGCCTGCTCATGCAGCACAACGTACGTTACCAGTGTGGAAACACCTACCCCGATCAGAATAGCCAACACGCGCTCAATAGGCCGGAGGTAAGGATCTCCTTCTGATGGAAACAAAGTGGCAATCATAAGCGTAACCACGCCCATGCGTGCTGCGGGCTTCCAACTGACCAACACGGCCAGTGGAATAAAGGCGATTGCAAAGGCCTCCCATAATGGCCAACGCAAAAACATCATCAGCGTAATGGGTACAATACTGGCAACCGCTCCAATCAGGGTGCCAACAATCTGATCCCGCCCTTTGGAAATAGTGTCCGTAATGCTGTTTTGCGTGACAATGACGGAGGTAATAATGGCCCAACCCGGCTCCTGCAGATTGGTAAGCCACACCATAAAGCCAGAAAGACCAACGGCACTCAGCAGCCGTACAGTCTGCCGCGCCACAGCATTGTTCAGCCATGGCGCCTGAATAGAAAATGGAACCATTTATTGAGACGTATCTTCACCCGTTAAGGAAAACGGAATCCAACGCAAACCATCCGAATCATGCACAAGCAGCAGCACTGAACGCTTTTTGTCCTTCTTGGCTGCTTCAATCCGTTTTTTCAGGTCTGCTGGCGTATTGACTTCTGCCTGCTGCACTTCGGTAATCACATCTCCGGGCTTTAACCCTCGGTCTGCGGCAAGACCATCATCCTGCACCGATGTCACCAGCACCCCTTTCTGATTTGCAGACAGGCCGTATTTCTGCCGGGCTGCTGTATCAATCACACCAACAGAAAAACCAAAATCTGCAAAACTAATAGTTTCCTTGGTTTTAGATGGAGCCGCTGGTTTCTGCGGTGTATCAGCCGCAGGCTCGGGCAATGCTGCAATAGTGACAGGCAGATCCAAGATTTTACCATGCCGCCATACGCCAAGATGGGCCACACTGCCTACCGGCAATTGGGCAGAAAGGCGTGGTAATGCCTTGCCTTCAATCGGCTGCGCATTCAGCGCCTGAATAACATCCCCGGTCTGCAAGCCCGCTTTGGCAGCGGGGCCATTTTTTTCCACCCCGGCCACCAAGGCGCCGCGGGCAGGCGTAAGCCCCAGACCATCCGCAATATCCTGCGTAACATTCTGGATTCTCACTCCCAGCCACCCGCGTGAAACCTTGCCGGTTTTACGCAGTTGCTCGACCACATTGCGGGCCTCGTTGGAAGGAATGGCAAACCCAATACCAACAGATCCGCCGGAGGGCGAATAAATGGCTGTATTTACGCCAATAACCTGCCCATTCATATCAAACAACGGGCCACCGGAATTGCCTTTGTTGATAGGCGCATCTGTCTGGATGAAATCATCATACGGGCCTTGGTCAATATTGCGCCCGCGTGAGGAAATAATACCTGCCGTAACCGTGCCAGACAAACCAAACGGGTTGCCAATAGCCAGCACCCAATCCCCCACTCTGTGGCTATCACTATTACCGAACTGTACAAAAGGCAGAGGCTTTTTACTTTCCACCTTCAGCAGTGCCAGATCTGTTCTATCATCATGCCCAACAGCCTTGGCCGTTAGTACCGTGTTATCCTGCAAGGTAACCGTAATACGGTCTGCCTTACGAATAACGTGATTGTTGGTCACGATGTACCCGGTAGGATCAATAATAAAGCCAGACCCCAATGCCTGCATCCGCCGTGGCGGTGCATCTGGCTCGGTCTGCCTGTTCATGAAATCATGAAAGAACTTCTCGAACGGAGAGCCCTGCGGAAAATTGGGCATCTGTGGCAGTTGGTCATCTTCATCATCATCGTCCGAATCTGCCCGCACTGTCTGGGTGGTGGAAACATTCACCACAGCAGGCAAAAGCTTTGCCGCCAGATCTGCAAAGCTTTCCGGCACACGCTGCGCAACCACGACAGGTGGCACAGTCGTGGAAGCCTGATCTGCCTGCGCAGGATACGCAAAGCTTGCCCCCGCCAGCAAAAGACCAGACAGAGAAAAAACACGGGCAAAACGGGCAGATATATGCATGAAGAAACAGTCTTTCTGTCAGACAGCGGCCGGAAAGGATATTGTGAGTTTATGGCATGAACATATTGAAAGGTCAGCCCGATTTACACATGCGGTTTTTTGTTCTGCCCATATCGACCCAATTTGAAGCCGTTATTCCGCAGCTAAATCCAACACCCACTGAGCCACGGCCTCACCTAACAGGCGGTAACCCGTATCACCCATATGAATGCCATCGGGGGAAAGATCTTCCCGCCCTAAACCGTATGCTTTGCTCCACAGCTTCATCAGCTCAAAACGTGGGAACACAGGCATTTCCAGTTCCTTCCCCAGCGCATGCACCGATGCCTGAAAAGCTGGCGCCACGGGGCATTCATCCAACAAACGGCACCATTGCAAATCGATGAGCGCAACGTCTGCTCCATTTTCACGCAGGGCAAGCAGATCATCCCGCGTTATCTGTTCAAAATCTGTCAGATTTATGCCTGTTAGCGGATCATTTACACCGCCTTGCCAAATTACAAGATCTGCCTTGTCTGCCAGAACCTGTGCCAGCCGTGCATGCATCTGCATGGCCCCTTGCCCACCAATACCGCGATTGATGACTTCCAGCTTATCAGGCACCGCAGCACTCATTTTTTGCTCAAAAACACCTGCATAACTGGCAGCGAGTGATGAGGCACCTACCCCTTCTGTAGAGGAAGATCCAAACAACGTTATTCTTACTGGCTTTTTGTGCCGCAAAAGCTGGGCCACATGCGGTAGGGAAGAAACCTTGGTTAAGGACATGGTGTTTCCTTCACAACAATCGCTGGCGCTGTCTTACTTACTGGCAACCAATGCAGCCCGTTGGCGTGTACGGCGGGCATCCAGCCAAGCGGCCAGCCAAAACAGCACAGCCAGCCCCACAATGTTGACCGCCACCTGTAAGCCCCAACCTTCACCAAACGTGCTAAAAATAAGCCGTGCGTACAGATCCAGCACCGTGCCCACCACAAAGATTTCCAAGGAATGACGGCCAACCCGTGCCAGAATTTGCCCCAGCTTGCTTTCCGCCGCCCACTGCCGCGCTTTATCTGAGGACTGAACCAGATAAAAAATGGCCACAACATCCAGTAGACGAAACGGAGAAAGCCATGTTTTAGCAGGCGCTATGGAATCTCCAAACGGGCGGAAATCTGGCAGCCCCCACAATGTCCACGGAAAAGCCTGAATGGCAGAAAACACCAGATACAACATGCTGGCTATCACCAGTAACCGCTTCTGCGGCAGATCCCCCCCGCGCCGCTCGGTTTCAGCAGAGGCTGTAAGACCCAGCGCAAACAGAAACTGCCATGCAAACGGGTTGAAGTACCACCCATCCGGGTCCAGCCAGTTAGGAAAGTTTATTTCTGGATCAAAATTAACGAACAACCATACGGCACCAGAAAGCACGAGCGCGAGTGAGCGATGCACACGCATTAGCACATAAAAAAGTGGGAACCCGCCCAGCAGAACAATATAAAGAGGCAAAATGTTAAGGTTACTGGGCAAGGCATCAAACATCATCACACGCCAGACCCAGCCCATGCCATGTGCCAGTTCAGGCTCCAGATAATCGACTGAAACCGGAGTAAAATGACGCCATGCCCTTACGGTGAAGACATAAGCCGCCACCATAATAGTCTGGCCAATATAAAGCTGCACACACCGGCGAAAAATCCGCTTTAGAATTGTGGGTACACCATATTTTCTAAAGCCACGCCCATATGCCAACCACGATGCATACCCTGCAAGCAGCACAAATACTTCCGCCGCATCTGCAAACCCGACATTGCGCATGGTAAAACGGTTGAGCAGATTTTGAGGGATATGGTCTATAAACATCATCAGCAACGCCACACCACGCATGGCATCAATCCGATGATCTCGCCCTCGGCCCGCAACAGGCTTGGGTGGCTGTGCAGAAACAACACCAGATCCTGAAATTTTTTCAGCCTGTGAGGTCATTTTGTTCACCCGGCCATCCGCCACTGCATTTACCATGTGCGTCATCTACCGGCCTCATCTGTTCTGTGCCAGAAAAAATCTGTCACACGCAGGAAACACTCTAAGCCTGCACACCATCCCGCGCAGCGTTGCCTCTTGACGGCAAGCCATGCTTGCTGTTGCCAACACACCAAACCTCATTACCTTCAACAGGAGCAAAATTGTGGCCCAGCTTCCCTCCATTTCCTCTCAGGACATCGCGCGCGTTCTGGAAAATGTAAAAGACCCACAAACGGGCAAAAACCTGCTGGCTTATGGGCATCTGGAAGGCTGTTCACTCACAGAAGGCAAGCTTTCTGTGGCCTTTGCTGTCGCGCGCGAACACGCCCAAACAATTTCTGCTTTATGTGATGGCGCAGCCCGCCAACTAGAAACACTCCCGGGTGTGCAAAGTGCAAGCATCATTCTCACCGCACATCGTCCCGCCGGGGCAGCAGCTAAACCCAAATCAACATCTGGCGGACATCGCCCTTTAGGGGGCACGGCACCCGCTGATGGCAATGCCCCTATTCTTCCCGGTGTAAAAACCATTATTGCCGTAGCTTCGGGCAAAGGCGGCGTGGGCAAATCCACCACCGCAACCAATCTGGCTGTTGGGCTTGGTTTGGAGGGCCTGAAAGTTGGTCTGCTGGATGCCGATATTCATGGCCCTTCCCTGCACCGCATGTTGGGCGCAAGGGGCAAGCCTGAAGTTGTAGATGGCAAGCTGCAACCCGTTGAAGCATGGGGCATCAAGGCTGTTTCCCTCGGCATGCTGGTAGATGAAAAGGCCGCCATGATCTGGCGAGGCCCCATGGTGATGGGCGCCATCAACCAACTGCTGACAGATGTGACATGGGGAAATCTGGACGTGATGGTGGTGGATCTTCCACCTGGCACTGGGGATGCGCAGCTCTCTCTTACGCAAAAAGTGCCTCTAACTGGGGCTGTTATTGTGTCCACTCCGCAGGATATCGCGCTAATTGATGCGCGCCGTGGGGTGACAATGTTTGAAAAAGTAAATGTGCCCGTATTGGGGCTAATTGAAAATATGTCCTATTTCTGCTGCCCGAACTGTGGACACAACACAGAACTATTCGGCCACGGCGGCGCCAAAAAAGAAGCCGAAGCCATGGGCGTACCTTTCCTTGGGGAAGTCCCTCTACTGGCAGACATTCGCGCCAGCGGAGACAAAGGCGTGCCTGGCATTATTGAAAACCCGGATGGTGAAGGCGCCAAAGCGTGGCGCCACATTGCACATACAGTTGCAGAGATGCTGCGACCACAGATACAAAAGTAAACAATTTTAAAAGCAGAAACAGGCCTTTCCATTAAGTATAAGGGAAAGGCCTGTTTTTTCTATAAACTCAACAAACAGTTTATTTGGATTTCGGCTTATGTGCCGGAGATGTTTTTGAACCCTTTTTGAAAAAAGCCCGGCACTTGGGGCTGAGCTTATCCTGCTTACGTTCCATACATGCTGTAATTTTCTTTTCATTGGGAATAGCCAGAGCACAAAGGCGCACAGCATCCCCTTTACAGGCTTCTGTCTGCTTATCCCGCAATGTGTCTGCATGAGCAGGATATGCCAGCCCGATCATGGCCACACCAGAAAATACCATAGAGATACGCCGCATAAAATGTGTCATTCTATACTCCATTAAATTTCAGAATTTTCCAAGCACTTGTAACATGCCAAGATTAAGGATTTGTACATTTAAAAATACTCACAAACCCAAGCAGGTTGAAAGACATATCCTCACCAGCCCTTCTGCATGACATCCTTACGGGCCAAGCTGAGGGCAGATATTTTTCATTCCACCTTGCGCATGACCACAGAATTGAAAGTGCCAATTATCTTTGGTGGGTGGAGCATTCAAAAACAGAACACCCCACACAACTACAAGCACTACGGCAATAACCACAAAAGGCCATAGTGGCGGCAAATGTCCTGCCTTCAAAGGTTTCCGTAGCGTTGTGCTTTGCTGGCCTTCCTGCACAATCTGCTCAAAGAACGGTGTTCCCCCCTTTGATGCATCTGTATCATCCGGCTTGTTTATCATGATCAGGATAACACTCTAGCAATCAGCCTTTCAAACTGGCCAGCATTTCATCCCATTCACGGCGGCTAAGGCCAGAACCTTTCTGCTCTACTGTTTCTCCAGCCAACATACGGCGCAAAACCTGCATCATTGTTGCCGAGAACGTGACAGCACCACGGCGATATTCTTCAAAGGCGCTGGCTGTTACCGGCACCCATGCATGCAGAATTTTCAGCATGATTTCTGCATAAACCCGGATTTCATACTGCGCATGCGGGTCTATCCGCAGGGCCAGAAAGTGCATGAGGTTATGGAGGTCTATTTTCCAGTACCACTGGGTATAGGTGTTCAGGGTCAGATTAATACGCCCCAGTTCACGCGCCAGACCGTATCCATTTTCCGCATCCAGCATTTTTTCGTAATCACGATACGTACGCATGGCATCATCACGCAGGATATCCAAAACCTCTGCTGCCTGCTCTGGGGCCAGAATCTGCCCTCGGCCCTGCCGGTTTACTTCGCTCTGGGCAGCCATATGCTCTGGCGCAGGCAGGTAAAATTCACTGTCCAGAATGGAATAGCGTGCCGAATATTCATTCACGCTTGCCATGCGATGGCGAATCCACTGCCGCGCCACAAAAATCGGCAGTTTGACGTGAAATTTCATCTCACACATTTCAAACGGTGAGGAATGGCGATGGCGCATCAGATACCGGATCAGCCCCGCATCTTCTGAAACCTTGCGGGTGCCCCGACCGTATGAAACGCGTGCAGCCTGCACAATGGCAGCATCGTCCCCCATATAGTCAATAACACGCAAGAACCCATGATCCAGCACTTCCTGCGGTTCATACAGCATAGCTTCCAGCGCCGGCACGGTAGGCCTGCGCGTGGCAAAGGTTTCCTGCCCGTGAGCTGCTATTTCCGCCCGCTGTTCGTCGGTCAGTGACATGGTCTGGCCCTTACTAAAATCTTTGCAAAACACGGAACTGAGCCAATAGCGACCACCCCGCGAAACGTCGGCATTTTACGTACACAACGCACTATAGGAAAGAGGGAGAAAGGGTTAATTCCGCTTGCAATCCATTACCGGACTTCCTATGTTTGGGGTGTGAGAAGTTCGCTTCTGACTATGGCAATAAACGGGGTATGGAATAGGCGTAGTGGACCCGGGGGCGGTACCCGGCGTCTCCACCAATCATTCAGCCTGTAAAGGTTTGGACAAATGGGGACGAAATAGGCTCGACACGCGCAGTAAAGATATTCTTTTTGCCCGGTATTGTACCACCGTTATCGGGCTATTTCTACAAGTGCCAATGATAACACTGAGGTGCTCGCTGTCGCTGCATAAGCGATAAGCGCGGTTCGGGAGGGCACCGGGCAACAGAAGCCCTCCCACCTCATTTCCCCGTTCAGTTCTGCTTCAAACACCACAGCTTGCATGGCTGGTGTTGCAACAAACATGCCCGGCGTGCTTGCGCTTGCGTGATCTTTCGCGCATCCCTGCGTTATATAGATATCGATCAAAAAGCCGGGGTCTCCCCGGTGGCGGCAAGGAGAAAATGATATGGCTGATGACCACGACCCCACACAGGACGAATCCCTTTTCCCGGCCACCAGCCTGCTGCCTTATGAACGCTGGTTGAACGATGCCTCACGCAGCGTGATGCTGAATGCGCTCGAACATGTGAGCCGTGAAGGGCTTGCAGGAGAGCACCATTTCTATCTGACTTTCCTTACGGATTTTCCCGGCGTGGATATTCCTGCCCGACTTCGCGCCCAGTATCCGCATGAAATGACCATCGTGCTTCAGCACCAGTTCTGGGATCTGAAGGTGGACCAGGCAGCCAAAACTGTTTCTGTCGGCCTTTCCTTTGGGGGTGTTGGCTCCATACTGGTTATTCCCGTGCAGGCCATTACTGGGTTTGCTGATCCTGCCGTAAGGTTCAGCCTGCATTTTGCTGCCATGGAGCCAACGGAGGAACCCACACCGGAAGAACCCACCACTGGCCAGCCCGAACAGGACAGGCCGGAGGAAAGCGACTCGTCCTCACAGGTCGTGAGTCTTGACGCTTTCCGCAAGAAAGGACCATCACCCGCCTGAAGCCCCGGCGCAAACGGGGCCAGGTTGACGGAGAAGACACGAAGAAATGACCAGCCAGCCCCCTCGCCCCCCGGTGCCGGAATTTGCCTATTCTCCCCTATTCCCGCTGGGAGAGGATAAAACCACCTATCGCAAGCTGGATCTTGCGGGTGTGAGCACATCACAGTGCGGTGGCAAAACCGTGCTGCATGTTACCCCCGAATCTCTTACGGAACTGACAGCGCAGGCTTTTCATGAAGTGGCGCATTTTCTGCGGCCAGCACATCTGGCGCAGCTTGCTTCCATTCTGAAAGACCCCGAAGCTTCGGATAATGACCGCTTTGTAGCGCTTGATCTGCTAAAAAATGCCTGCATTGCAGCAGGTGGCGTGCTGCCCATGTGTCAGGACACTGGCACCGCTATTGTGTTCGGCAAAAAGGGCCAGCGCGTCTGGGTGGAAGGGAACGAGGAAGTTGCCTTCTCCAAGGGGGTGTACGAAACCTATACACGCACCAATCTGCGCTATTCCCAGATGGCGCCGCTAACTATGTTTGATGAAAAAAACACCGGCACCAACCTGCCCGTTCAGTGCGATCTTTTTGCCAGCCCCGCTGGTGAGCACGATGAACAGATGGATCTGATGTTTGTGGCCAAGGGGGGTGGCTCTGCTAACAAAACCTTCTTGTTCCAAGAAACACGCGCCCTGCTGGGGTCTGAACAGCAGTTGCTGGATTGGCTGGACACCAAAATCAAGACGCTTGGCACATCTGCTTGCCCGCCGTACCATCTGGCCATTGTTATTGGCGGTATGTCTGCTGAACAGACACTCAAAACAGTTAAGCTGGCTTCCACCCACTGGTACGATTCCCTTCCAACCAAAGGGGATATGACCGGCCACGCCTTCCGTGATGTTGAGATGGAACAGAAGGTGCTGGAACTTACCCGCAAGTTGGGCATTGGCGCACAGTTTGGTGGTAAATATTTCTGCCACGATGTGCGCGTTATCCGCCTGCCCCGGCACGGTGCATCCTTGCCTGTTGGCATTGGCGTTTCCTGTTCGGCAGATCGGCAAATCAAGGCACGCGTTACAGCCGAAGGTTTCTTTCTGGAACAGTTGGAGCATGACCCTGCCCGCTTCCTGCCTGAAACCACAGATGAACATCTGGAAGGCGAAGCCATCAAAATCGACCTGAACCGGCCGATGGATGAAATCCGTAAGGAGCTTTCCAAATATCCCGTCAAAACCCGTTTGGCTCTTACAGGTACCGTGGTGGTTGCGCGTGACATTGCCCATGCCAAATTCCGCGAACGCCTGCAAAAAGGCGAAGGCCTGCCGCAGTATCTAAAAGATCATCCCGTTTATTACGCAGGACCGGCCAAAACGCCGGCTGGCATGCCTACAGGCTCCTTTGGCCCCACAACGGCTGGCCGTATGGATTCTTACGTAGCAGAACTTCAGGCCAATGGCGGTTCCTACGTCATGCTGGCTAAAGGCAACCGCTCCAAGGCCGTAAAGGATGCCTGCCAGAAATATGGTGGCTTCTATCTGGGGTCTGTCGGCGGCCCTGCCGCACGCTTGGCTAAAGACTGCATCCGCAAAGTAGAAGTGCTGGAATACCCCGAACTGGGCATGGAAGCTGTCTGGAAAATTGAAGTAGAAGATTTTCCTGCGTTTATTGTTATTGATGATAAGGGCAACGACTTCTACGCTGAGTTGTAAGACAGCAGCCTTGGCCCCTTTGCTGCAAAGGGGCCAACAGCAAGGGAGCGATGCGGTTTCATGCGTTTTACAGTAGATCGGTTAGACCATGTGGTGCTGACCGTAAGGGATGTAGAAATTTCCGCCTCATGGTTCCAGCGCGTGCTGGGGATGGATCGGGAAGAATATGGCCGTAACAATCGCACGGCGTTGCGTTTTGGAGGGCAAAAACTTAATCTGCGCCCTTACAACGCCGAAGGGTGGGAAACTGCCACCCACGCCCTGCCCGGTGGAAACGATTTATGTTTTGTAACTGCCATTACCAGTGAAGATGTTTGCGAACACCTAAAAACCTGCGGTGTGACCATTGTAGAAGGCCCCGTGGCGCGTCTGGGTGCATTAGGCCCTATTACATCCGTTTACTGCCATGATCCGGATGAAAATCTTATCGAAATTGCATCTTATCAAGGTTAAAAAATGGCTTCCCTCTTAAGTTTTATAAAAGAGGGAAGCCTGTCATTTTCAGCCTTTACGGCGCACGATTGATGAAGGTTGTTGCGCAACCTGTTGCAGCCACCCACCATGAAAACCAGCTTGAAGCAGGCCGCGGCGAATAACGGTGCTTTGCCGCATTGTCTCCCACACAAAGCCACTCCGCCAGTTTTCCACCATCAGCAAAATAGGCCCTTGGTCGATACCCAGGTAAGTATTATCCGCCCAGTAATCCTGCTTTGCATCATGAAAACTGGGATTGAACGAATCTGCAAAACCATATTTGCCATAAATATGGTTTCCGTATTTGCTTTTCATGGTGCGTAGCGCTGGAATAGCAATTTCTGGCGCAAAGGCAACAGAACCACCGGCTGCCGTTGGGGCAATGGTGCCATCATCCTGCGTATAATCACGCCCAACACCGCGTGCACTGTAAGACAGAAAATGGCGTGTCTGCCCGTTTTCTGTTTTGGTCACATCGCCGGGGCCATCACTGGCTGTCAGCCCCCATGTATTGGCATCGTATCCCTGCCATTGACCGGGGTTAGACACAGCATAATTACGTTGTGCATACACAGCGCGCCGGCTGTTTTCAAAATAATCAATGCCCTTGCTGCTAATCCAATTATCCTGAATGCCACGGAAATCTATCCACGCGTGGGAATACTGATGCCCAAACAACGGCGCAAAATTCAGGAATGTCTGCCCGTACTCCTCGCCCCATCGCTTATCATTTGTTGCCAACCAAGCCTGCCAAGAAGCAGGCTGCAAGCCATGTTCTGGAGCGCCCAAAGCAAGAATATACAGCATCATCCCTTCGCTATAGCCTTCCCAATAATTGGGGAGGAAACCATGCTCGGGTGACCACCCCATGCTCAACCGATGGTCCGGACGTTCCATCCACTGCCAGTCCACCCGATTAAAAAGTTGGTCTGAAAGCTGGCGAATTTCTTTTTCCTGCGTTGTATCCTGCGTATAAAAATTACGACAGAACAGAACACCCTGCATTAATAATGCGGTATCAATACTGGAAAGTTCAATATCCGGATTCAGACGCAAGCCTGTGCGGTTATCCAGAAAATGATAGAAAAACCCGTGATAACCAGAAGCTTTGCCCGCACTCTCATTTTGCGGTAGTTTCCACATATAGCGCAGCGTTGTAAGAGTACGTTCTACAGCCTGCTGCCGCGAAATATAATGGCGCTTAACACCAATACCATAAGCAGTCAGGCCAAAGCCTACGGAAGCAACACTATCCTGCTTTTGATCTGATGGATAGCGATCTGGAATAAGCCCCGTAGCTGGATCTGCTGAATCCCAAAACCACTGGAATGTACGGTGTTCCAGATCCGATACCATAGCCACATCAGCCGGTGTGGGAACATAAGCCTGTGGTGCCTGCCCAGAAGGTGCAAGCGCATAGGCCTGCCCACTAATACTGGCAACACCAAGAAAGAGGCTTCCGGCAAGGAGCAAAGCCCCTGTTTTTAGAAAAGATTTTCTTTTTTCAGAAAGATCCGGCTTTTTACTTTTCCATACATCAGGCACGCACTTTGTTTTCATAACCGCCAAAAATCCGATTGTTACCCCAAACCGCCCCGACCATTACGTTACAAAACCGCACTGCCACGGCTTGTATGCAAGACGCATGAAAACATTCCAGCAACTGTGCAAAGTTCCCACAAACGTGAGCATGAAACACAGAGCATGCAAAAACAATGCTTTTCAGGATAGATTTTTTGCGGTGCGCACAAGCGGAAAACGCATAAAACACTTTCCGCCCGCACCTGAAAACAAATTCTGGTAATGAAATTATGACTGACGATAACGGAAGATATTCAAATCAGCCGTATCAATATCTGGCTTTTTGTTGGACATAAGATCCGCCAAAACTTTGCCAGATCCACATGCCATAGTCCACCCTAACGTACCGTGCCCAGTGTTCAGGAACAGATTATCCAAGCCTGTGCGCCCGATAACTGGGGTGCCATCTGGAGTCATTGGGCGCAGCCCTGTCCAGAAAAGCGCCTGCTCTACATCGCAACATCCAGGAAACAAATCTGTTACGGAATGTTCCAGCGTTTCACGCCGTGGCTTACGTAAACGGCGGCTAAAACCAGCCAATTCCGCGGTGCCCCCAATACGCACTCTGTCTCCCAGCCGAGTAATACCAATTTTGAATGTTTCATCCATAATAGTAGAAACCGGCGCAGCATCTGCATTTTGAATAGATGCTGTTAAAGAATAACCTTTTACAGGATATACTGGAAGATCAATCCCCAAAGGCCGTAGAAGGGCGGGAGAAAAACTGCCTAATGATAGCACATAGGAATCTGCGGTTAATACGCCGTGAGACGTTTCTACACCCGTAACACGCCCACTTTCTGAGCGAATGCGGCGCACAACCGTATCGTACAGAAACTTCACGCCTGCTTCCTGCGCCATGCTGGCCAAACGCTGCGTGAACTTAAAGGCATCTCCGGTTTCATCACCCGGCAAACGCAAACCACCTACAATCTTCTGGCGAGATACGGCTAAACCTGGTTCGGCAGCTACGCAGCCATCTACATCCAAAAGTTCGTAGGGCACATTGTATTGTTTAAGAACAGCAATATCCTTGGCTGTTGCATCAAGCTGTTTCTGGGTTCTAAAAACCTGTAGCGTGCCCTGCTGACGGTCATCATACGTAATGCCTGTGCTGGATCGTAAATCCTGCATCACATCACGGCTATATTCTGCCAACCGAACCATACGGCCCTTATTGCGATCATACGCAGCAGCCGTACAGTTTTCCAACATCTGCAAAAGCCATTTCCACAAATGCGGGTCTGGCATTGGCCAAAACACAAATGGCCGATACTTCATCATCAACCAGCTAATGGATTTTAGCGGCACACCCGGTCCCGCCCATGGCGCAGAATAACCGGGGGAGACCTGCCCCGCATTAGCAAAACTGGTTTCCATACCAGCTTCCGGCTGGCGATCCACCACTGTAACCTCATGCCCTGCCTTGGCCAAATACCAGGCAGATGTAACCCCTACAACACCACTTCCCAGAACCAGAATTTTCATTTCTGCTTATCTTTCTGTTGGGTAAACTGTTCAGGCAGCCGTTGTGTAAACACGGTGATAACGCCGCCCCAGAGATGTCAGTACTTCGTAACCAATTGTGCCTTCTGCTTTGGCTACAGCATCCACGCCGTAAGACGCGTTTAAAAGTTCCACCATGCTATCTTCCCCCAGCAACCCTTCGGGCACTTCAGAAAGATCAACAGTCATGGAATCCATAGAAATGCGGCCCAGAATTGGCAGCCGATACCCTTTATACCAAGCACAGCCAGCCGCAGCCCCTGCACGGGCAAAGCCATCTGCGTAACCTGTTGCAATGGTGGCAACACGGCACGGATCATGAGCCTGCCATGTCAGCCCGTAACCTACCCGATCCCCTTTGGATAAATGGCGAATTTGCAGAATATGGGCTTGCAAGCCAACCACTGGCTTAAGTGGGTTCTCACCCTCATTTTGTGGTGCCACGCCATATAAAGCCGCACCAGGGCGCACGAGATCAAACTGAAACTGCGACCCCAGAAAAATGCCAGATGAGGCAGAAAGGCTTAAAGTTGCTTTGGGCAGCATACGTGCATATGCCTCAAACCGTTCACGCTGCATGGTATTTGCTGGGTTTTTTGGAGTATCTGCGCAAGCAAGATGGCTCATTACCAAGCTGACGGATAAGCCTTCCAGCAGTTCTGGAGATACTGCCAGTTTATGGATATCAGCTTCTGAAAGGCCAAAACGAGACATGCCCGTATCAAGCTGAATGGCCACATCCAGCGGCTTATCTATTTTGGCTGCCAGCTCTCGCAAAACAGCAACCTGTTCTAAACTATTCAGAACAGGCCGCAAATTATTGCGCACACAAACTTCAGCTGCATCTGGCCGAGGGCCGTGCAACACCGTTACCGACGTTGTGGAAGATAGATAGGGCCTAAGAGCAAGCCCTTCATCTACGTGTGCAACAAAAAAATGTTCTGCACCCGCTTTTTCCAAAACAGGAGCCACCTGCGCAACACCCAGCCCATAGGCATCTGCTTTAACCACTGCGGCGCAAACTGTTTTGCCCAATCGGCCTTTAAGGTAACGGTAATTTTCAGCAATGGCGGGTAGATTAACCGTAAGAACTGCCCCTGCGCGAGATGCTGGCCACAGTGTTCTAGCTGAGGACGAAACAGTATTCACAACCGCCACCCTTATTTGTTTCGATTCCAGAATTTTAACAGGTATTTTATAAGATATCCTGTCTGTGTGTTGCAGAATATATTATTTTTCCTATATTTTAGAATAAAATTTCAATATCAGCCCACAAAAGGCAGATTATGCCAGACCGTGTAACAGAAGCTATTTTACGGCACCTTGAACATAACGGCCGCCTAAGCAATGCTGAACTGGCTGAAAAAGTGGGCCTTTCGCCTTCTGCTTGCCTGCGCCGCGTGCGCATGCTTGAACAACAGGGCACCATACAAGGCTACCGCGCCCTTATTACCCGGCAAAAAAGCCCGGCAGTTGCCACGATTATTGTGCAGATCACGCTGGAGAAGCAGACAGAAGAATGCCTTCGGCGTTTTGAAAGCCGCATCAAGGAATGTGCCGATGTTAAGGAGTGTTACCTGATGACAGGTGATGCCGACTATCTACTGCGCGTAGAAGCCCGAGACATGCAGGATTACGAACGTATCCACAAAGAGGAATTATCCCGCATGCCGGGTGTTGTGCGTATTCAAAGCAATTTTGCCATTCGCCCCGTTGTGCAGCAGGGCAAATGTAACTGAACGATTAGTCTTCCGATTCTTCATCTTCCGAGGAAGCACCCAAATCACGCTGTACTTCAGGTGAGCGCAGCAGTGTATCCATATGCATGGCCGTATCCAGCGCTGTATCTGGCTGGAAATGAAGCTCCGGCACAGTACGCGCACGTATTTTATGCGCAAGCTGTGTTCTTAACCACGGAGCCACCCGCTTTAACGCAGGTAGAAGCTCAGCAACATCACTACGTCCCAAACGGGTAATAAAGACCGTTGCGTGACGAAAATCTGGAGAAAGCCGCACCTCTGTTACCGTAAGGGCAACATCTACCAGATCCGGATCACGAAACGTGGTGCGTGCAAAAACTTCAGCCAGCACACGCCGCACTTCTTCCCCTACCCGCAACTGACGCTGCGATGGGCCAGATGGAGCAAGACCGGCGAGATACCCCGCCGGCCCTGCTACTTTACTGCCTGATCCGTTCTTACGGCTCATGCTGGAACCAGCTCACTTTCAAAGCATTCCACCACGTCGCCTTCGCGCAGATCATTGTAGCCTGCAAAGGAAAGGCCACATTCGTAACCTTTGCTGACTTCCTTCACATCGTCCTTGAAGCGCTTGAGCTGGCTCAAATCACCTTCATGAACCACTACGCCGTCACGCAGCAGACGCACGCCACAGCCACGTTTGACAACGCCTTCTGTAACGTAACAACCAGCCACCTTGCCCACCTTGCTGATTTCGAACACACGGCGGATTTCGGCATAGCCAAGGAACTTTTCGCGATGCTTAGGTGCCTGCTTACCGCGCACAAGCTGTTCCACATCATCAGCAACCTGATAGATGATGGAATAGTAGCGGATATCCACACCTTCGCGCTGCGCCAGTTGGCGCGCCTGTGCTGTGGCACGCACATTGAATGCAATAATCACTGCATCCGATGCCTTACCAAGCTGCACATCGCTTTCCGTGATCTGACCAACAGAAGCATTAAGAACGCGAACGCCCACTTCTTCATTTGCCAGCTTGAGCACTGTTGTCTGAATAGCTTCCGCAGAACCTTGAACGTCTGCCTTGATCAGAACAGAAACTTCTTTCTGATCACCCGCCTGAATACGGGCTAGCATCTGATCCAACGTGCCACGTGCAGCAACCTGACCAGCCACCTGATGTTCTTTCAGCTTACGCTGACGGAACTCGGAAATCTCACGTGCGCGGTTTTCGTTTTCAACCACCACGAACGGAGCACCGGCAGATGGCACACCAGAAAGACCCAGCACTTCAACCGGCATGGAAGGCCCTGCATCCGTAACCTGGCGGCCACGATCATCCAGCAGAGCACGCACCCGGCCCCATTCGGTGCCCGCAACCACGATATCGCCTTTATGCAGCGTACCTTTTTGCACCAGCACAGAAGCAACAGAGCCGCGGCCACGATCCAGACGGCTTTCAATAACGGCACCTTCAGCAGCCCGATCTGGGTTGGCCTTCAGCTCCAGAATTTCTGCCTGCAGAAGAATGGCTTCTTCCAGCTTGTCCAGACCAGTGCGTTTAAGAGCGGAAACTTCGATATCCTGAACGTCACCGCCCATGGATTCCACCACAATTTCGTGGCTCAGAAGTTCCTGACGCACCCGGTCAGGTTTAGCGCCCGGCTTGTCGATCTTGTTGATAGCAACAATCATCGGCACGTTTGCAGCCTTAGCATGCTTAATGGCTTCAACCGTCTGAGGCATAACACCATCATCAGCCGCCACAACCAGCACCACCACGTCCGTAATGGATGCACCACGAGCACGCATAGCCGTAAAGGCTTCATGGCCCGGGGTATCCAAGAATGTGATCTTGGAGCCGGAAGGCAGAGTAACCTGATAAGCCCCAATATGCTGGGTAATACCGCCTGCTTCTCCACCCGCAACGTCTGTTGTGCGCAGAGCATCCAGCAGAGATGTCTTACCGTGGTCAACGTGACCCATGATTGTAACAACTGGCGGACGCGGACGCAGAGCTTCTGGTGCGTCTTCCACACCTTCAATGCCCAGTTCAACGTCTGCCTCAGAAACACGGCGCACGCGATGGCCGAATTCTTCAACAATCAGTTCAGCTGTATCTGCATCAATCGTCTGGGTAACTGTTGCCATCACGCCCATTTTCATCAGCGCTTTGATAACTTCACCCTGACGGGCAGCCATACGGTTTGCCAGTTCCTGCACGGTAATGTTTTCCGGCAGAACCACATCACGCACAACCTTCACCTGATCGGAACGCAAACGTTCCAGTTCAGCCTGACGGCGTTCACGCTCGCGCTGACGACGAACAGATGCGAGTGACCGCGTCTTATCATCATCACCTTCAATCGCGGCCTGCACGTCAATACGGCCTGCACGACGGCCACCACCGACATCGGACTTACGCCCACCACCACTTTTACGATGGTTACCAGGGGGCGCCTTGCGAGATGCACCACGGCGCGGCGCATCGTCACTTTCCATGTCACGACCGCTACGCAGACGCAGTGTTTGCGCAGCCGCTGGTTCTTTTTCCTTAGCTTCAGCAGGCTGAGAGCGTGAGGGAACAGGCTTCAGCGGCTTGGCTGGCATAATTGCACGTTCAGCCAACGGACGCAGGCGCCCAACCGGCGGAGCCAGTGTGACTTCACCCGGAATGGGCACAGCCGAAACAACTGGCTCTTTCACGGCGATAGGCTGAATGGAATCAATGCGTGATTTACGCTCTTCCTCTTCAGCAGCAGCCTTTGCTGCTTCGGCTTCTTCAGCCGCGCGCTTATCTTCCTCTTCCTTACGGCGCGCTTCTTCAGCAGCCGAAAGAATACGGATTTTTTCAGCTTCGCGCTGCTCGGCTTCACGCCGGGCGGCTTCTTCCGCTGCTTTTTTCTGTTCCGCCAGCACACGCTGACGCATGGCCAGTTCAGCGGCTGTTAGCGTACGACCGCCACCGCGCGCTCCACCGGCACGTCCGCCAGAACCACCCGGGCCGGCACCACGTTTTTTGCGCACTTCAACCTGCACAACCTTGGAACGGCCATGACTGAAACTCTGCCGCACGGACCCGGCATCAACCGTCCGTCCGACCTCCGAACGCCCTGCCGGCCGAAGGGACAAACGCCCCTTACCCTGATCCTGATCCTTGCCTTCGCTCATTGACCCGCCTGTTCACACCCATGCGCCGGAAAGGTCCGGGGCATGCGAGGGCCGCCTTCAGCAACCCCCGTAAAACGCTTATTCTCACAACGTAAGCGCTGTGCCAGCCCTCCGGCTGAAAGCGCCACGTTCACCACTCGTTCCCGCCCAAAAATCTTTGCCAGATCTTCAGATGACAACGCCTCAACGACAGGAATATCGCGTTGGCCAGAAACCAGCCTCTCCCGCTCTTCCCTGCTTCCATCCAGTGCATGAACAACAATGGCAGCTTTACGCTGCACCAGCCATTCCCGCACCTTCATAAATCCACTTGTAGCCTGACCAGCTCTGCGAGCCAGCCCTACAAGTTCACTCATCCGCCGGAGCAGTCCTGTTTCTACACGGGCTACTATATCTTCCGGCACCTTAACCTGTTGGCGTGCGGCGCGTGAAAAAATGCCCCGAACACGCGCCTGTTCTATCACATCCCGGCGGGGGCTCAACCATATTCCCCGCCCCGGCAGACGTGCATCTAGATCAGGCACCACTTCACCAGATGGTGAAATCACAAACCGGATCATTAAAGAAGGTTCGCCTTCTTCACGCGTTACCGCGCACCTCCGAAGGCTGCCTTTCTCTTCTGTTTCTGGCAAGAAATCACCACCCACTTTATATCAGGCCTCAGGCGTTGGCCTCACCTTCCTTGGTATCGGAAGGCTGCTGATTTTCATCCTCAAACCAATGAGCACGTGCTGCCATGATGATTTCATTGGCGGCATCTTCCTCAATGGCATCGGTGCCCAAGATCTCAACCAGTTCATCACCAGCCAGATCTGCAAGGTCGTCTAAGGTTTTTACACCCTTTTCACCCAATGTCACAAGCATCTGGTTTGTAAACACGCCCATATCGGCAATATCGTCCACAACACCTAGCTCTTTCCGCCGATCATCCAGCTTTTGTTCCTGCTGAACGAGGTAAGATTCAGCACGCTGAACCAGCTCCTGAACGACCGACTCGTCAAATCCTTCAATGCCAATCAGCTCATCTGGATCTGCAAAAGCCAGTTCTTCGATGGAATGGAAGCCTTCCGTGACCAGCAGACCTGCAATTACGTCATCCACATCCAGCGCTTCAACAAACAGCGCTGTCCGACGGCGGAACTCTTCCTGACGGCGTTCGGATTCTTCCGCTTCTGTCAGAATATCAATATCCCAACGCGTCAACTGGCTGGCCAGACGGACATTCTGCCCACGACGGCCAATAGCCAAAGAAAGCTGCTCATCCGGCACAACTACTTCTACGCGACCGGCTTCTTCATCCATCACCACCTTGCTGACTTCAGCAGGCGCCAGCGCATTCACTACAAAAGTAGCGGCCTGCGGGCTCCACGGGATGATATCAATCTTTTCGCCCTGCAATTCGGCCACAACGGCCTGCACACGGGAACCGCGCATACCAACGCAAGCCCCAACAGGATCGATAGACGCATCACGAGAAATCACGGCCATTTTGGCGCGAGAACCAGGATCACGCGCAACGGCTTTAATTTCAATAATGCCATCATAAATTTCTGGCACTTCCTGCGCAAACAGCTTGGCCAAAAAGGCCGGATGCGTGCGGGAAAGGAAAATCTGCGGTCCACGCGGCTCATCACGCACATCGTAGATATAGGCGCGCACGCGATCCGAGTTACGGAACGTTTCACGCGGGATCAACTCATCACGTCGCAGCAGCGCTTCTGCCGAACCAATTTCAACCAGCAGATTGCCGTATTCGGTCCGCTTAACGGTGCCGTTTACAATTTCACCTACGCGATCCTTGAATTCGTTATACTGGCGCTTGCGTTCATATTCACGCACGCGCTGCACAATCACCTGCTTGGCGGTTTGCGCGGCAATACGCCCAAAATCAATCGGGGGCAGTGGATCGATCAGGTATTCGCCTGCCTGAATTTCTGGGCGAAACTTACGGGCAATGGAGAGCGCAATCTGCGTATCTTCATTTTCCACTTCATCCACCACTTCCGTCCAACGGGACAAGCGCACATCACCTGTCTTGCGGTCGATGGTGGCACGAATGTCCTTTTCGTGCCCATATTTGGCGCGTCCGGCTTTCTGGATCGCCTGTTCCATGGCTTCCAGCACTTCTTCACGCTCAATACCTTTCTCGCGCGAGACAGCGTCTGCAACCAGCAAAAGTTCAGGACGGGAAACAGAGGTATCCATACTCTCAGCTCTCCAAAACAGGCAGCTTTATCAATGCACCTTGGGCCCGGAAGAATCGTTATCATTCTTCTGGGCGGGATCAGTGCCGGGCGCAGGTTGCACCATACGGGCACTAGCTTCAATCAGAGCATCTGTCAGCACCAGCCGTGCACGCCGGAGTTCTTCCAGCGGCAAGGCAACTTCCGTGCCATCATCCAGACGCATCCGCGCAACAGTTCCATCAGACCCCAGAACCACACCAGAAAAGCGGCGGCGCCCATTTACCGGCAGCAGAACTTCTGCCTTGGCCTGGTGCCCGGCAAAGCGGTTCCAGTCCTTCGCACGGGTAAGGGGCCGATCTATTCCGGCAGAGGAAACTTCCAGCGTCCACGCCCCAGGAATGGGGTCTTCAACATCCAGCACGGCACCTACCGCGTGGCTGATCCGCTCACAATCTTCCACATTAATCAGGGAACCATCTTTGCGATCCGCCATGATCTGCACGGTCGGACGCTCACGCCCCAGCACAGCAACACGCACAATCTCATAACCCATATCCTCAACGGCAGGGGCTATCAGCGCAGCAACGCGAGCTTCTAGGCCAGAGTGAGTAGAAAGGTCTGTATCCAATGCAAAAAAGGCGGCCGTCAAGGCCACCCCCCGAAACGTAAAACAAATTGAGAAGGATGGCTCTTTATGTAAGGGATGTGGAGTGAAACCGCAAGGGTAGAATAAAGCTACTGCCCGCCATGCAAATCTTTACCCTTTATAAAAAACAATTTTACGGGCTGGATGCAAATTGCACATTGCAGGGCACACCGGACATGCTTTTATTAACCCTATTGCGACATATTTGCCATCCTCCACACTGCAAGGGCTGACCTTTCAATATGCACAAAGAGCCAGAACCCGCATGGAAGCCACAACCGCAGCCACAGGCAGCAGATAAACCTTCTGGCGTGCGTATGGCTCTGATTGGGCTGGCAACATGCGTTATCATGGCTGGAGCTGGCGTGCATTTTATGGGCGGTGGGCACGGAAATACCGCCACCCCTGCGGCAGAAAACAACACACAAGATCATGATAACAGCGCCAATCGTATGGGAATCCCCCTTACGCTAATTGCCTCGCAAAAAGCTGCTCAAGCGCTTGCCAAATCCGATTATACGGAACAGGAACAGGCAGATATTCTGGCAGGTATCAAACGGCGAGACATTCGCTTAGTGGCCATGCCTGTTTACGATGCCACAGGCGCAGGAGGCACAATTACGCTTATTTGTGGGCCGTGGCACCATACAGTGCATTTATCCCCCACCCCGCAAACCGTCATTCTGCCCATTACGATCAGTGGCAATGTTGATATCATACCGGCATCAGACCCCGGGCCTACTGGTATTGGAAGCGGTGCCATTACGGTATTCGGCCCACAAACACTGCCGATTATGTATAAAGGGGATACTCTGCCACTAACGGTGATTGCGCAATGAAGGGACTTTTACCCGCCCTAAACCGGCTGATGCCGTTGATGATGGTGATCTTTCTGGTGCTTGCCAGCATACAGATTGCCCTCAGCCTGCATCTTTCCCTGCATTCCATTACGCATGTTTTGCAGTGGTGCGCACCAGCATGGCCGATTTTGGCCGTAAGTGGCATTATACTTACAGTAGCAGGGCTGCTGTTTGAAACACGCGCCGAGAAGCTGGCGCGCAAAGGGCTTTTACGCCGACGGGGATTCATCATGGACGTTCTTGCCAGACTGACCAACCGCGCCGCACTGGAAGAAATGATGGCGCGCGAACAGCGTGAAACCACCATTGATGCGGAAGAACTGGCAGCCAACCTACGCGCCCGCGTTATTGGGCAGGACCAGGTATGCGAGGATGTGGCTGCGCAGTTGCGCCGCCGCCTTGCCTTGCAGGTACGCGGGAAACCAGTAGGTATTTTTCTGCTGGCCGGGCCTCCGGGCACAGGCAAAACCTATCTGGCCAAACAACTTGCCCGCCAACTTGAACGCCCCCTGCTGCATTTTGATATGACACAGATGAGCAGCCCCCACGCAGCAACCCAGCTATTTGGCTCCCCCAAAGGTTATGTGGGTTCAGACACTTACGGAAAGCTGACTGGCGGCCTGAAGGAAAAGCCGGATGCTGTTGTGCTTCTGGACGAAATTGAAAAAGCACATCCGGATGTGTTCAAAAAGTTCCTGACAGCATGGAACGATGGACACATTACCGAGGCCTCTACCGGGCAACAGATTTCTACCGTGCGCGCAATTTTTGTGCTGACATCCAACATTGCAACAGATGCACTAACAGAAATTGCAGACCGCCTACATGATGACCCAGACCGTATGCGCGCCGAATCGGTAGAAGCCTTGCGTCAGGCTGGGTTTGCGCCGGAAGTTCTAAACCGGTTGGATCGTATATTTATCTTCCGTCCGCTACAGGGACTGGATATCGCCCGCGTGGCCGCGCTGGAAATTGAAACCATGATCGAAAGCTACGGCCTGAAAGTGGAAACCGGCGGTATTGATGCCACTCTGCTAATGGACGTTATGCGCCGCCAGAGCCGCATGGGAGATGCTGCCTCTGCCCGAGATCTGGTGCGTTCGATTGAAGATATGATCAGCGAATCCCTGATTGTAGCCCGCCAGCAAGGCGCCAATATGGTGCGGCTGGTAAAGGAAGATGATGGTGCAGTTGTTGCAAAAGTGGCGGACAACCGCACGGATGAAGGCGATGGCATTCATGCGCGCCTGATCCCATAAGCGGCCCTTTACTGTTTATTATTCCGGCACAAGGCTGTTCTGCATGTCTGCTTTTACCCGATTGTGGCAACGCGCTCCTGTTTGGCGTGTAGCGCTGTTTACCGCTGGCGCATGCAGTGTGTTTTCCGTGATGTTTCCTGCCCCTTGGCTAACTTCACGCTTGCCAGCTTATGCAAAACTTACATCCAAAATCAGCCATATGCTGCCTGCTGGTGCACCTTCTGCCGATTCGTCGGAAGATGCACTTCGGCCGGATGAAGATCGGCGCACCGTTTCCGCGCCCCCTATGGATGCACAATTTGAAGGTACGCTTTCTTTTGCGGGCCGCCAGCTTCCCTTACCTGCGGGTAAATGGCACCCTCTCCTGAATTATCAGGATGATGTTGCACACGGGGAAATTCTGACATCCCTTTATGTGCGTTCTGAACAAGGCATTGTAACAGGCTTACTGGTTGCTCAGGCCACCACGCAATCTTTGCCTATTACAGATACGCAGCTTGTGCAGGATGAATGCCACAGCAACTTTAACTTTATGTCAGAAGCCCTCCCGCAAGATGGCACGCATACAGAATGCTGGATGACATCCCCTATTCGAGTAGTGAATAACGTTTTTCTGACATCCAACCCCGCATTACAGGCTTTACTGGGAAGCCCCATGTTTATTCCCCCTGCTGTGCAGCGCCTGACAGGTATGGGCTTTGATCTGCCCCCCGTTCTGGTGGATGCCGGCTGGAATCGGATTGAAAAAAGCAAATCCGGCCCCGGTGTGGATTTCATGAGTGTTCACATGCTGACAAGCCCGGCGGAAGCTGGCAGTAAAATCGTACCAGGTGCGCCAGAAAACTGGTCTCGCGCAGGTATGTCCGATTCGTCTGCTGTGTCAGACTTTGTCCGCCGCACCAACGCATGGCTACGCGGATGGAGCCCTTATCTGCGCCAAGGGTTTGACAGCAAGCTACCGGATACTGCTCTGCCCACAACTGTATCGGCAGATCCGGCGTTTCACGGTTAAAAACCGTTAAACGGCCTGATGCATCTTACCTTCCCGCAAGAGATCTGCGGAAACTTCTATCAGAAAATCCAGAACTGTCCGGGTGCGCAGAGGGAGTGTACGTGGGCCAGTATGCACAGCATAGAATGGCAGAGAAGGAATATTCCAATCTGCAAACAGGCGAGTAAGCCGACCATCGGCAACAGCCTCACGCACCTGAAACTCTGGCAACAGGCCAATGCCCAATCCAGATTCCACTGCATACAACACAGCTTCACTGCTATTGGCACGAAAAACAGCTGATGGTGCAATTACACTTTCTTCACCATCCCGCTCAAAATTCCAATCCAACCGACTAGAGCCGTAATTATATACGACTCCCGGATATTCAGGCAGATCACGCGGGTGCATTGGCGTGCCACAGCGGGCCAGACAAGATGGTGCGGCCACCAACCATTTGCGCACAACGCCCAGTTTACGGGCAATAAGAGAACCCTCGGCTATATCCCCTACGCGCACAGCCAGATCCAGCCCTTCTTCTACCAGATCACCAAATGCATCACGCATAACAACTTCAATAGCCAGATCAGGGTGCCTTTCTAGCAACTCCCCTATCCGCCGTGTCAGACACAATCCAAAAGCTGTGGTTACCCCCAGGCGCACCAAACCAGATACAGAAGCACGACGGCGCCCCAGCACTGTTTCTGCCGTTTCCAGAATTTCCAGCACTTCATAAGCATGCGGAAGAAGGCTTCTGCCATCTTCCGTCATGGTAAGGCTGCGCGTGGTGCGCGCAAACAAAGTTGTACCATAATGCGCCTCTAACAACGCAATATGGCGGGAAATTGTGGGCTGACTAACACCTGTCTCACGCGAGACGGCAGAAAACGAGCCTGTAGCCGCAACGCGAACAAAGCTGTGAAGCGCGGAAAGAAGATCCATTGAAGTCCAGCACTGTTCCTGTGAACACGCGGACATTACATTACAACTTCTTACCAGCAAGAAGTGTATCTAATGTTGCGCGTATTCCTGATTTATCGGCAATTTTGGAACAAGCTGGCAGGTCGCACAACATCCGTCAGGCTCTATTCCGCCATGTGACAGATGCACTTGCATTTGTCTTGCATGACGGAACAGATATCCCAAACAAGTTTTACCGGCGGCGCATATGCGGTTGTGCCAGCTTTTTTTCTGCCATACGTGCCAGACGCACAAAAGGCAGCCCCAGCAACAGATAGGCTGCGCCTACCATCAGCCCTGTTCCGAAATAGTCGAAATAGGAAGAAGACAGACGGATGTAAGTCTGGGTCAATTCTGTCAGCGTGATCACGCTAACCAGTGACGAATCTTTCAATAACGAAATAAAGTCGTTGGTCATAACAGGCATAACCAGACGGAAAGCCTGTGGCACAACCACGTACCGCAATGCCTGAGCGTGCGTCATATTCAGAGCCAAAGCAGCTTCCATCTGCCCATGCGCCACAGATTGCAGGCCTGCGCGATAGTTTTCGGCTTCATACGCCGCATAATTCATACCCAAGCTGACAACGCCAGCCAGAAAGGGGGTAAGGCTGATGCCAAATTCAGGCAAGCCGTAGAAAATGAACAGAACCTGAATCAGCAATGGGGTGCCGCGCACCACTTCCACGTATGTGGTCGCCAACCAGCGGAGCGGTGTAGGGCCGTACAGGCGCAAAAGCGCCAACGCCAAACCCGCTCCAACCGCCAGCACCATCGCACACAAAGAAACCAGCAGAGTCAGCCATGCGGCTTTTGCCAACTGCGGCAGAAACCCAACATAGCGATCCAGCTTAATGCGCCAGCCGCCTTTACCTTCCAGCTCCGCCACATATGCGTTCCACGCCGCAGGCGTAACGTTAAGCGTGGTGTGATCATTGGTGAACTGCGCCATTTCTGGCGTCCACAAATCCCACCGCAGCAATACGCGATGGAGCGTACCATCATGCTGCATGGTTGCCAGGGCGGCATTCACCTTTGTACGCAGGGCTACATTCTGCCCTTTGGCAAAAGCTATGCCATATTCTACACGGCCAATGGGTTCACCCACCACCTGCAAGGCTGGGTTGGTATCACCGTAATATTTGGCAATGGGGCCATCAATCAGAATGGCATCCGTGCGGCCATTCGCCAGATCCATGAATGCATCGGTTTCTTCATCATACGTCCGAAGCTGAACCTTGGCGTTCTCCGTCAGGATACGCTCAGCTTGCGTATCCTTGATTGTGCCAATGGCATGACCATTCAGATCAGCAAGATTTTTAAGTTGCGGGCCATTACGCCGCACCACAATCCGTTCGGATGTGATGTAATATGGATTTGAAAAATCAATACCTTCGGCATGCTCATCTGTCATTTCAATGCCACAGATGACCATTTCATACAGGCCACGCTGCAAGCCGGGAATAAGACCATCCCAATCATTCTGCACGAACTGAAGCGGCGCACCCATGTGCTTGCCCAGCTCCTGCATCAGGTCGTATTCAAACCCGGTCAGCTTGTCCTGATCTTTCAGATCATGGAAGGTATAGGGTACGTCTGATGAAGCATCCGCAGCCCAGCGGATCGGCTTTTCTTCCTGTGCGTATGCCACATGCGCGCCAGCACCCAGCCAACTTGCGGCCAGCAGCAGACAAACACAGCGCAAAAACAAACCCCAAAGGCGTGGCGGGCAATGCTGTGCGTTCTGTTTCACAGAAGTGTCCTCAAAAAGCGGCGTGTCTGTTCATGGGCCGGGTTCACACACAGAACCTCCGGCGGGCCGGATTCAACAATATGGCCACCATCCATATAGACAATGGTATCCGATGCCACTTGGGCAAAACGCATATCGTGGGTGACGATAATTTGCGTCATCCCTTCATCATCAAGGGTGCGCATTACCCCCAGCACTTCTTCTGCAACAATCGGGTCCAGCGCTGATGTGGGTTCATCATACAGCATAATTTCTGGCCGCATGGCCAAAGCGCGTGCAATGGCGGCACGTTGCTGCTGGCCGCCAGAAAGCGAAACTGGGTAGCGTTGCGCCACGCGCGCCAACCCTACTTTTTCCAGAAGAGCCATAGCCTCGGCACGTTCAACTTCTCCGCCCTCACCCTTAACCACGCGGGGGGCCAGTAGAACATTGTCCAGAACTGTAAGATGGGGAAACAGGTTAAAGCTCTGGAACACCATGCCCACGTGAGTGCGCAAGCGGTGTGCCATATGCTCATCTGCGCGACGCCAGACAGCATCTTTACGCTCTATGGTCACCCCCATGGCGGTTATCTTACCGCTATCGGGAATTTCCAGAAAATTCAAACACCGTAGAAAAGTGGATTTTCCGCAACCGGATGGGCCAATAATAGAAACCAGCTCACCCTTTCGCACCTGCATGGATACACCACACAGGACATCCCCTTCGCCGAAATTTTTGTGCAGATGTTCCGCACTCAAAACGACTGGGTCTTCCACAGAAAACGCCGACCCGGTGCGTACCGGGTCGGCATCTCGACGTTCACCTTGAACGAAATGGTTCTCAGGCAGCTTTCGTCATCCCTCGCAAGACGTACTGAAGAATGCCACCATGCCTATAATACTCGACTTCGTCTAGAGTATCGACACGGCAAAGCAGTGGTACTTCCTGCGTGGAGCCGTCATTTCTTGTAATTGTCATAATTACATCCATGCGCGGCGAAAGTTTATCAACACCCTTGATGCTGATCACCTCGTCACCCTTCAGACCAAGGGTCTTACGGGTTGTGCCATCCTTGAACACCAGCGGCAGAACGCCCATGCCCACAAGGTTGGAACGGTGGATACGCTCAAAGCTTTCAGCAATAACGGCCTTTACGCCCAGCAGCAGGGTGCCTTTTGCGGCCCAGTCACGGGAAGAACCCATGCCGTATTCCTTGCCACCGATGACCACCAGCGGAGTGTGTTCCTTTTTATACTCCATGGCCACATCGTAAATGGCGCCTTCCTTCCCATCTGGGAAGTGCTTGGAATATCCACCTTCCGTACCCGGCAACATTTCGTTTTTGATACGGATGTTGGCAAAAGTACCACGCACCATCACGCGGTCATTCCCACGACGGGAGCCGTAAGAATTGAAGTCTTTCGGTTCAACCCCGTGTTCCATCAGGTAACGACCAGCCGGTGAATCCTTTTTAATGGAACCAGCCGGAGAGATATGGTCGGTCGTGATGTTATCACCCAGCAGGGCCAGAATACGCGCACCTTCGATATTGCCGGGAGCTTTAGGCTCAACGTCCATATGCTTGAAGTACGGCGGATCCTGCACGTAGGTAGATTTTGGATCCCACTTATAGGTTTCAGAACCCGTAGCAACCTTCAGGCCCTGCCATTCTTTTGTGCCCTTGGACACGTTCTTGTAACGGTTGATAAACTCGTCACGGCTGATGGCAGAAGCAATAAGGTCTGCAATTTCCTTATTGGTGGGCCAGATATCCTTCAGGTAAACTGGCTTGCCATCCTTGGATGTGCCCAGCTGTTCCGTTGTAATATCTTGCCGCATGGTACCCAGAAGGGAATATGCAACCACCAGCGGCGGGCTTGCCAGATAGTTGGCCCGAACGTTGGGGGAAATACGGCCTTCAAAGTTACGGTTGCCAGACAGGACAGAAACAGCAACCAGGTCGTTGTTTTCAATCGCATCCACAATATGGGAAGGCAGCGGGCCGGAGTTACCGATACAGGTGGTGCAACCATACCCAACGGTATTGAAGCCCATGGCATCCAAGTCTGTCGTGAGGCCAGAACGGTTCAGGTAATCTGTAACAACCTGAGACCCCGGAGCCAGAGAGGTTTTCACCCAAGGCTTAGGCTTCAGGCCCAGAGCGCGTGCTTTACGGGCAACCAGACCAGCCGCAATCAGCACAGCCGGATTGGATGTGTTGGTGCACGAGGTAATGGCGGCAATAACAATATCGCCCTGCCCCAGATCATAGTTTGTTCCGGCAACCGGCACCTTTTTATTGGCATCGTTGGCGGCCACGCCCAAAGAGCTGGTCAGTTCTTTTTCAAACGCAGTTTTGGCGCTTTTCAGCTCCACGCGGTCTTGCGGACGCTTGGGGCCTGCCAGAGACGGCACAACCGTGCTGAGATCCAGCTCCAGAACATCCGTAAAGACGGGTTCCGGTGTTTCGTGCGTGCGGAACATACCTTGTGCACGCAGGTATTCTTCAACCAGCTTAATGCGATGTTCATCGCGGCCAGTCTGACGCAGGAAGTCCAGCGTAAGCGCATCAACCGGGAAGAACCCGCAAGTTGCACCATATTCCGGAGCCATGTTGGCAATGGTTGAACGGTCAGCAACCGGCAGATGATCCAGTGCCGGGCCAAAGAATTCAACAAACTTACCAACCACGCCTTTTTTGCGCAGCATCTGGGTAACTGTCAGCACCAGATCGGTAGCTGTTGCGCCTTCTGGCAGCTTGCCTGTCAGTTTAAAGCCGATCACATCCGGGATCAGCATGGCAATGGGCTGGCCCAGCATTGCGGCTTCAGCCTCAATACCACCCACACCCCAGCCCAACACACCCAGACCGTTGATCATGGTGGTGTGGCTGTCTGTGCCGTAAAGGGAATCCGGGTAAACGTATTCCTTACCACCAACATTGGCAGTCCATGCCACCTGGGCAATGTATTCCAGGTTCACCTGATGGCAGATACCCGTATCTGGCGGCACAACAGAGAAGTTTTCGAAAGCTTCCTGGCCCCAGCGCAGAAAGGCATAACGTTCTGCGTTGCGTTCAAATTCCAGAGTGATGTTTTCCTGCAGCGCTTCTTTTGTGCCTGCATAGTCCACCATCACGGAATGATCGATCACAAGGTTGACCGGAACCATTGGGTTCACCTTCTGCGGGTCCCCCTTCAGGCTCACAATCCCATCGCGCATGGCTGCAAGATCCACCACACCCGGCACGCCGGTGAAGTCCTGCATCAGAATGCGTGAAGGCTTGAAAGGCACTTCCTTGCTGCTGCTGCCTTTTGGCAACCAACCTGCAATGGCCTTGGCGTCATCTACATTGTAGGAGCGCCCATCTTCAAACCGCAGAATATTTTCCAGAAGAACCTTCAGCGAAACCGGCAGGCGGCTTACGTCGCCAATGGTTTTTGCCGCTTCGGGAATGGAAAAATAATGGTAGGTCTTGCCGTCAACCTCAAGGGTGCGGCCTGTCTTTAGCTTATCGTGCCCAACCGTTTTCATAATCGCTCTCTCCCCGATCACAGCCGATGGCTGGTGATGCGTTCAGGACACCGTAAACATGCCATTCGGCGCCGAGTGCCTGCCTGATCTGCCGGGCAACCGGCTTGATATCCCGTTGGGCCTAGAACATACCGGCAGTTGGAAAAGGCACAAGGCGGGGAGCGACCACGAGAACGCGAGCACCCCGGCTTTTGCGGCCTTGCACGGTAACAATAAGGAGAAGTGTTATCGCCGACAGTCCTTTCCCTGCCGGGCACTCTGCCCCAACCAGGCCTGTAACTGGTGCATTTCCGGCACTTTATGCTGAGGATCTTTGTGTTTTCCGTGGGGAAAGACTGGTACTGGACGGTATCAGCTTTCAGATGGAAGCCGGAGCCGCCATGCTGCTAACCGGCCCTAATGGTGCAGGAAAATCCACTTTGCTGCGCGTTCTGGCGGGCCTACGCAAACCCGATTCCGGCCAATTGCTCTGGCATGGCGAATCGGTTTTTGCAGATCGCGCGGCCCATGCCAGCCAAGTGGCCTATCTGGGACATCAGGATGCGCTTAAGCCGGGGCTGACTGTAACCGAAAACCTCGCATTATTCGCACGTGCAGGCCAAGGTGACATGCAGGAGGCCCTTGAGGCCATGGATCTGCTGCCACTTGCCAATCTGCCAGCCCGCCTACTTTCTGCTGGACAGAAACGGCGCACGGCGCTTGCGCGTGTTTTGCTGGCCAATGCGCCTTTATGGTTGCTGGATGAACCTAGCCTTGGCTTGGATACCAATGCCATTACCCTGTTAGGACAAGCCCTTACAGCACATAGGCAACAAGGCGGGTTGGTGATTGCCACCACACATGTGCCCTTACCGCTAGAAAACGTGCAGCCCCTTACATTGCCGGGCGCGGGCGATTCGGCTGCTTCCACCTTTTGCCAGCAGGAGGATGACGCATGATCGGGCTGTTTTGGGCCATTGTTGGGCGTGACCTGCGCCTTGCCCTCCGGCATGGGGCAGACACAATGGGGGCCATTCTCTTCTTTATTGTTACGGCCACCCTGTTCCCGCTTGCTCTTGGCCCCTCCCCAGAATTGCTGCGCCATATGGCGCCCGGCATTATCTGGGTTTGCGCCCTGCTGGCTGCTCTTCTGCCACTAGATCGGCTATTTGGTGCGGAGCTTGAAGATGGATCACTGGATCAGCTCCTACTTCTGGGCGTTCCAGCCTCCCTTGTCGCCTTAGCCAAAATAACTGCACACTGGTTGACCACAGGCATTCCCCTGCTTTTGGCCGCCGTACCATTGGCCGCCATGCTGGGCTTGCCAGCTTCTGCCTTGCCTGTGCTTTTGGCCGGGCTTTTCCTTGGATCTGTCGTGCTATCTCTGATTGGGGGGATGGGCGCATCTATTGTGCTGGGCGCACGACGCGGTGGTGTGCTGCTACCACTGCTTACGTTGCCTTTGGCAACACCTGCGCTAATTTTTGGAGCTGCGGCTATTGATGCCGCATCAACCGGCCTACCTTGGCAACCAGATTTGGAACTTTTGGCAGCCTTTGTGGTGGGGGCTCTCCCACTCTGCCCGCTGGCAGCCGGTGCTGGGCTGAGAGCCGCCGCAGAATAATACGCATCTGCTGTTATGGCCCTTTGAATAGGCCATAACAGCAGCATATTTGGCAAAATTACTTAGATGTATTGCCAGATGTCGTCTGCTGATGGCTGACAGCCTGAATATCAACAGAGGCATAACGCACAGAATTTTCCGCATCACGCAGGGCTTCACTTGCCTTGTACGGATCGTTCTTGATGAACTGTGCAGCGTGGTTCACGTCCTGCCGTGTCTGTTCCAGCGGCACAGCAGCAATGACGTAATCTGCATCCACCCCAGAAACTTTTAGCACTTCAGAAGCGCGGTCCGGGTCACCTGCACGCAGATGACGGTTGGCCGCGGCAACAGCTGCACTTTTTTCTGTTGTGGGTTCAACTGTTTCATCCAGAACCAGTTCGCCATCAATCGGCAACCAAGCCACAGGCGTAGTGCTGCCCGTGCCTTTTTTAGCTGTCTGAGCCTGCTTGGTTTTCACCGGCATCAGTTCAGCTTCTGCTTTCTGGAAAGCAGTATTATCGGCCCGTGCCCGATCCAACGCCTGCTGTGCGCTTGTAATCAGGGTTTTAGCCCCTTTGAGATCACCATCAAAAATGGCGCGGCGTGCCAGCATCAGTTCTTCAAACGCTGTGTTCCCATCGTCTGAAAGGCGGCCGAAATCCTGCGTTGCCGCAGATGTTGCAGCATTTGTTGCAGGCACAGCGGCCGTAGATGCTGCCTGCTGCTGTGCCCATGCTGGCGCAACAGCCGTTGTTGCTGCCAGTAGAGCGCCCAACAGCATACCCGTTTTCTTCATGATTTCTCCCTTTCTGAACGCCATCCATAATGGCCTTGTTTGCGTTCTAATTGTTGAGCGAGAAAGCACGAAAGCAAAGGCAGGCAAACACAAGGCTGGCCTGCCCTCACATCGGATCAGATATAATGCTCGGTTAATGGCGCAAAACCATTAAACCCCGTCGCACAGTAAGTGGAGACATAAGCACCGGCCCCCAGCAGATCGACCTGTTCCCCCGCAGCTAAGTCCAGCGGCAGTTCGTAATGCGTTTTCTCGTACATGATATCCGCACCATCACAGGTTGGCCCGGCCAGCGCCACACGCCCTGTTGGAGAACCATCCCGACTGGTGCGAATCGCGTAACGAATGGATTCGTTTTCTGTTTCCGCCAAGCCGCCAAACCGCCCGATATCCAGATACACCCAGCGCAGCCCATCCTTACGCCCACGCGCACTGACAAGCACAACTTCCGAGCGCACCACACCGGCTTCACCCACAATAAAACGACCAGGTTCCACCAACATTTCTGGCAATGCATTGCCAAAGTGCTCTGTCATGGCGCGGAAGATGGCCGTAGTGAAGTGATCGATTTCGGGCACATCATCCCGGTAGCGGATGGGAAAACCGCCCCCCAGATTGACCATGCGCAAATCCAGCCCGGCAACACTTAAATCTGTAAACAGAGCCGCCGCACGGGCAATGGCAACCTCATAAGCTTCTGCAGAAAGCTGCTGGCTGCCCACATGGAAGGAAAGCCCATACGGATCCAGCCCCAGTTCTCTGGCTGCCAGCATCAGTTCCTTGGCGGATTCGACGGTAGTGCCAAACTTGCGGGAAAGTGGCCATTCTGCCCCGTAATTATCCACCAGAAGGCGGCAATAAACGCGGCTTCCCGGTGCGTGTGCAGCCAGTTTTTCCAGCTCTTCCCGGCAATCAAAAACAAACATCCGCACACCGGCTTCATAAGCAGCACGGATAGCAGAAACCTTTTTAACCGTATTCCCAAAGGAAATGGCATCCGGGCTGGCGCCTGCCTGCAGGCATAGGGAAACTTCTTCCCACGAAGCGGCATCAAAGCAGGAGCCAAGCTCAACCAACCGCCGCAGAATAGGCTGCGCTGGATTAGCTTTAACGGCATAGTAAATACGAGCCTGCGGCAAAGCTTTGCCCAATGCATGATAGCGGTCTGCTACGGCATCCACATCGAGAACAAGACAAGGCGTTGCCGGCTTTTGCTCGGCAAGAAAACGGGTGATTTTGGGATTCATATCCCCACTCCCCCAGATCAGGCTCCTCCGCCTGAACAGCGCGGAGAAGGACGTTGCGAAACGGTCTAACGGACCAGCGACCAAAGGCAGATGCACGAAACATCCCGATTGCCAGAACGCTTGACGTCGTTGCGTAACCTCAGAGGGCCAGTGGCACGTGCGTTGCTGCGTAGGGGCGTGCATATGAGGCCAAAGCGCAACAAGTGCAAGTCAAAAACATTCAAAAAACAAAAAAACATGGCACTTGGCCATCATGCCCGATAAGACAAGGCAAGCTTTATACACGGCATTTATGCTCGTTTTTGGCAAAAGCATGCAGAGTTAACTTTTTGTTCCTGCAAGAAAGCATGCCTCTTTACCGCACACCATGCCGTTATTGTTTTGGTGTGCTGCTACAAGTTTATCGCTGGTGCCGCAGAAGGTGCCTCTTACCTTAACGAAGGACGCTCCAATCCCGATGCAGGTTATCTGTCAGCCCGATACGCGCCCATCTGTGCACCCGGATTCTCACTCCCACACGATTCATGAAAACGTGCAACCCAATTTTTCTCGCCCTTCTGAACTGGGGCGGAAAGATTGGAAGATTATTTTACAGCGCACAGTTAAAAGCCTTATTTCAGGCCCCACCACGTTGGTGGCCGCTGGTTGCGCATTTTATACCACGCTCTCCCTATTTCCGGCCATCAGCTCCCTGATCTCCATTTATGGGTTGGCTTTTGATGTGCAGACCGTGGCGCCACAGATGGAAGTCTTGCGCAACCTGCTGCCACCCAATGCCTTCACTCTGCTTTATGATCGTGTGCAAACACTGGTAGCTGAGCCGCCCTCATCTCTCACATTCAACCTGATTATTTCAGTCAGCGTGGCTTTGTGGTCTGCCTCTGCGGCAACGCGGTCTATTATTTCTGCCTTGAATATCGCGTATAATACACGTGAAAATCGTAATTTCTTTATATTTCAGATTACTGCCTTTGCCCTTACTCTTTGCGGCATTCTGGGCGCAGTGCTTACTTTGGCCCTTATGGTAGCCATGCCTCTGCTGCTTAACCTTCCGGCATTGCTACACATTCCCACTCCTCCCGGTTCCATTGAATTTATGGCCCGGTGGAGCGGCCCGGTGGTGATGTTTACATTTGAAACTCTGGCTCTTTCCGCACTGTACAGATTTGGCCCCAACCGGCACATTTCCACCCAATGGCGCTGGGTTCTGCCCGGAGCCGTCTGCTCCACGTTAACGTGGATTGCGGCATCACTCGGCTTTTCCTACTACGTGGCACATATTGCCAGTTACAGCGCCACTTATGGGCCACTAGGGGCCTTTATCGCCATTATGATGTGGTTTTTTGTAACCGCATGGGTGGTACTTATGGGGGCTGAACTGAATGCTGAGATGGAAAGCTACGCCCGTGGTATTACACGGCAGCCTCTGGAAGTTTGATCAGCCAGAATCCAGACATCATCAAAAGGGGGTATCCTGATCAGGATACCCCCTTTTGATTCTCTACAATGCTTTTTGTAAAAACCTGCCGTATTCGTCTTAACGGCGGTGACGTGCCCTATGAAGAGGGCGTGCTGTGTGCGGTGCGGTGTCCTGCAAGGAAAGGCTGCTATCAGCCAAACCACCTTCATCTGGCGCAGATGCCACTTCAACCGGAGCGGGCTCTACCCGCACATGGGCAATACCACTGTTCAACATCCCCAATTCCGCGGCTGCGGCTTTGGAGACATCAATAATACGGCCACGGCTATAAGGCCCACGATCATTGACTGTAACCACCACAGAACGCCCAGTATCCTCCGAAACAACCCGGAGCTTGCTGCCCAGTGGCGCTGTTGGATGTGCGGCTGTAAGGCTGGCCTTATCAAACCGTGCACCAGAAGATGTGCGCCGGTTATGGAAGCGCCCCCCATACCAACTGGCCACACCTTTTTGAAAAATGCGCTGCGCCTTATTTGTATCAGAATCCGCAGTGGCGACTGTCTGTGCGCTACGCCCAGCCAATGCACGGCGGACAGAATCTGCCCACTCCGTGCCACCTTGCCCGGCCTCTGCTGCCTGAACAGCGGAAGCCGACAAAAGAGAAGACATAACAAACACACTTCCAAGAAGTGCCCGGCGCAGGGCTGACATCCGCCTGTTTACTCCATTTTCTGACATCGTTCTGTTCGCCAGAAGACCGTGTTCACATTGTAAAAGCAATCTTTTTCAACCTTCAGAATGCAAATACAGATTTATAGTCACTTATGTTCAACACGCTTATCGTGACAAAAATATGGCCTTAAAGCACGCAACTCCGCTGCACGTATTTTTGCTAGACTGCATTTTCCTGCCCACCAGCATGCCTCTTCTCTTGGATACGGGGCAGCATCGTGCTACGGCCCCTTCCTGTTATGGAAAGACCTCTTATTGCTGTACTCAACGGCCCCAACCTGAATATGCTTGGCCAGCGCCAACCCGAAATATACGGGCGGGCAACGCTGGACGACGTGGAACAACTTTGCCTGCAAACAGCTGAAAAGCTGGGCTTGGCCATAGATTTCCGCCAGACCAACATTGAAGGTGAGCTGATTTCCTGGGTGCAGGACTGCCGCAAGCGTGCGCGGGGCATTATCATCAACCCGGCTGGCTATACACATACGTCTATCGCCCTGCTGGATGCCCTGCTGACAACAGACTTGCCTGTGATAGAGGTTCATATCTCCAACATTCACCGCCGCGAGCCATTCCGCCATCATTCCTATGTCTCTCGCGCCGCTACAGGCGTTATCTGTGGGCTAGGCGTGGCGGGGTATTCTCTGGCATTGCAGGCAATGACCGATCTTATTCTGAATGAGGATGACTGATGAGCGGATTGCTCGTGGATGCGGAGGCCATTCGGGCTCTGGCTGAAATTCTGGCCGAAACCGGCCTGACTGAAATTGAAGTATCGGAAAAGGACAGCCGCATTCGCGTTGCCCGCATGCCTGCCCCCGTGCAAGCTGTGGCCGCCGCGCCTCAGGCCGTTGCAGCTCCGGCACCGGCCCCCGCCGCAGCCCCGGCGGAAGCCACAGTGCCTGCCGCCCCGGCAGACCTTTCTCGCCATCCGGGCGCTGTAAACAGCCCAATGGTGGGTGTGGCTTACCTGACACCAGATCCGTCCTCCCCTCCTTTTGCCAGCGAAGGCCAGATTGTAACTGCCGGCCAGACCCTGATGCTGATTGAAGCCATGAAAACCTTCAACCAGATCAAGGCTCCTAAAGGTGGCACGCTTAAAGCCCTGCTGGTGGCTTCGGGCGATCCGGTAGAATACGGCCAGCCGCTTGCTATTATTGAGTAATGTTTTCTAAGATCCTTATCGCCAACCGAGGCGAAATTGCCCTTCGTATCCTGCGCGCCTGCCGGGAGCTAGGGATCAAGACCGTAGCGGTACATTCCACTGCGGATGAAGACGCCATGCATGTTCGGCTGGCAGATGAAGCTGTTTGCATAGGGCCGCCAGCCTCGCGCGATTCTTATCTGAACGTAGCTGCAATTCTTTCTGCAGCCACCATTACCGGGGCGGAAGCTATTCACCCCGGTTATGGTTTTCTTTCAGAAAATGCTGATTTTGCCGAAACGGTGGAAGCACACGGCCTAACCTTTATTGGCCCTACGGCGGAGCATATCCGCATGATGGGGGATAAGATTACCGCCAAAACCACCATGCAGATGCTGGGCGTGCCCTTGGTGCCCGGTTCTGATGGTGAACTGACAAGCCTAGAAGAAGCCCGCGAAGTTGCTGATAAAGTGGGCTACCCAGTGCTGATCAAGGCTGCGGCTGGCGGTGGTGGCCGTGGCATGAAGGTGGCCCAAACGGCAGACGATCTGGAAGATGCCTGGAAAATGGCCCGCGCCGAAGCACGTGCTGCTTTTGGTAACGATGCTGTTTATCTGGAAAAATACATGGATCGGCCACGTCATATTGAACTCCAGATTCTGGGGGACAATTACGGCAACGTGGTGCATTTTGGGGAACGCGACTGCTCTCTCCAGCGCCGCCACCAGAAACTTCTGGAAGAAGCGGGTTCTCCTGCCCTTACGGCAGAACAGCGTGATGCCATTGGCCAGACAGCCACGCAGGCCCTTTCCAAAATGGGCTATCGCAACGCGGGCACGCTGGAATTCCTGTATCAGGATGGACAGTTCTGCTTCATTGAAATGAACACCCGCCTTCAGGTCGAACATCCAGTAACCGAAATGGTGTGTGATGTGGATTTGGTGCGTGAGCAAATCCGCTTGGCCGCTGGTGAGCAGCTTGGCTACACGCAGAAGGATATTTCATTTTCTGGCCATGCCATTGAATGCCGTATCAATGCGGAAGATCCAGACAACTTTACCCCCTGCCCCGGCACGGTTGCTGTTTACCATCCACCCGGCGGTTTGGGTGTACGTGTAGATAGCGCCCTTTACACCGGTTACCGCGTACCACCTTTTTACGACAGCATGATTGCCAAGCTGATCGTACACGCCCCTACGCGTGAGCAGGCTATTGCCCGCATGCAGCGTGCGTTGGATGAATTTGTGGTGGAAGGTATTAAAACTGTTATTCCGCTGCACCGCCGTATTCTGGAAGATCCAGAATTCCAGAAGGGTGATTACACCATCCATTGGTTGGAGCAATTTACAGCCAAACCACACTAAACTGCGGTTTGACTGTTGTATGGCGACCACAAAAAACCCGGCGCATCTTTTAGGATGCCGCCGGGTTTTTTGTATTTGGATCTTAAGATCAGCAATTAGGCACTAGGCGTCACCCCAACAGCTTCCTCTTCTTCCTCATCATAGGAGCGAATGCGCGGATCTTGTCCCACACGCGGGCGGAATTCACCACGGCGCAAAGCTGTTTCAATATCTTCCAACGTTGCCCCAGCTGTTTCCGGCACACAGAAGAAAACAAACAAGACAGACGCAAGGTTAACACCAGCATAAATCCACATGGTGCCACCCAAAGAAACTGTCTGCACCAATGTAAGAGCCGTGGATGTTACCAGCAGATCAGCCCCCCACAGCATGGCCGCATGTATACTGGTTGCCGCAGCACGCATAGGCAGCGGAAACAACTCTGCCCCCAAAAGCCAGCCCACAACCTGAATACCGCCAGAATTAAACAGCATAAACAGCAGCAAGAAGGCCACAATCAACCAGCTTCCCACACTCCCCTGAGCTGGATGCATGGCAAAAACAATGCCCAGGCCAATAAGGCTTACAACAGAGCCCGGCCCCATAATAAGCACCAAGCGCCGACGGCCAATTTTATCTACAAACAAGCACCCAAGCAGGGTCATGATGAGATAAACAAGCGCGATTCCCAAGCTTGTCAGCAGTGCTGATGAACTTCCAAACCCTGCGTCAGACAGAAAGGTAGGGGTATAGTAGATCATCATCTCCAGCCCACCAGCCTGCGTAAAGAAGGCAATCCCTAAGGCAGCTATCAGCGCAGGGCGCACCCAAGGTAGCTTCAGGCCCTTCCAGCCACGCTCATCTTCATCTAGATTTACAACATTGGCGTGGATCTCATTGATCTCGCGCTGAATGACCTTGCGGGAAGAACGCACACGCCCAAGCTGCTCTACCGCAGATTCCAGCCCTTCATTTTCAGCAGTCCAACGTGGGCTTTTGGGCAGAAAAAACATGCTGATAAAAACAAAAGCAGCCGGGATAGCGGCCACAGAAATCATGGGCCGCCAACCCCATTTTTCACGCATGGTAAAACCAACCAAGTTGGCCAGAAAAATGCCAATTCCAATAGCCACGTTAAACAGCGTTACCAAATTGCCGCGCTTGCTGGCTGGGGCCAATTCCGAAATATATGTTGGCACCACCTGCGTAGCCCCACCCACTGCGCAGCCCAAAAATACACGGGCAATAATGAGGCTGGTAAGATTGGGTGCGTAAGAACACGCTAATGCACCAATTACAAAAACTGCGGTAACGACCATAACCGAAACACGGCGGCCAAAGCGTTCTGATAAGTTGGCAATGCCCATGGCACCAATAACAGCGCCTACCAGAATAGCTGATGTAACAATTTCCTCCTGACCAGCAGTCAGATGAAAATCTTTTGTAATAAGAAGAAGGGCACCAGAAATAATACCGGTATCGTAGCCGTAAAGACCACCACAGATGGCAGAAACAAATGCTGCAATCCACAACACGTGCTTGGCATACGGAGAAATATCGAGATTTTGTATAGCTTCTTGAGCTCGTTTCTTTTCAGATTTCATGCTGTGATTATGCCATGATTAGAAAATTATTGCATAGCTGACATAATTTTATTTATTATGTCACAAATAGGCTTTTATGCCTTACGCATTTCACCCTTCTAAAACGCACGCATACGTTTTTCGTTTCCCTTTGATTTTTCTTGACATAATTGCACTTAAAGCTATCTGCTGTCCGATACCAAGGGGGGTTCCGGTAAGGAACTGAGAGGCCACTTTTTGCACGATTCGTTCGGGCACCGTGGCGACCCTGCCGCCAGAACATGATGTTTTGGCGGGGAACCTGATCCGGCTTATACCGGCGGAGGGACTGGTGCCTGAAAAGACAGATATGTTCTTCCCGAACCTAGCCGCCCACAAAAGCGGAGTCTCTTCAGACCTGTCCTCCTCGGCAGAGGAGACGATGACGTTATGTCTTCAGTTGATTCCAAACAAAACGCGGCCCCTTCCAGTGTAGGGGGCAACCCTAAACCTGCCAACACGGCTGCACCCGCTCCGGGGCATGTCACCACCGGTGCCATCCGTGGTTCATGTAAAGTGTATTCTAGCCCCGCAGATCGGCCAGATATGCGTGTGCCGTTCCGCGAAATCATGCTGGAACCTTCTGCAAACGAACCACCGGTGCGTGTGTATGATACTTCCGGTCCCTACACAGACAGCACTGTAGAAATTGACGTTAACAAAGGGCTACCCAAAATTCGGGCACCGTGGCTGACTGCCCGCGGTTTTGAGAACATCAAACCGCGTGACATTAAACCAGAAGATAATGGCAATGCAGAAGGCACCTATCTTGTAGCCCCCTGCCCTGCTCCGCATACCGTGCTGAAAGGGCGAGAAGGGCAACTTGTTACGCAGTATGAGTTCGCTAAAGCAGGCATTATTACAGATGAAATGATTTACGTGGCCCACCGCGAAAATCTGGGCCGACAAAAAGCTGCTGATGATGCCGCCCAGTGCCTGGAAGATGGCGAATCCTTTGGAGCCAGTATTCCAGAATTCATTACGCCTGAATTTGTCCGTCAGGAAATTGCCCGCGGCCGAGCCATTATTCCGGCAAACATCAACCATCCAGAGTTGGAACCCGTTATTATCGGGCGTAATTTCCTTGTAAAAATTAACGCCAATATCGGCAATTCTGCCATTACTTCATCAGCGGCAGAAGAAGTTGAAAAGCTTGTATGGTCCATTCGCTGGGGTGCGGATACCGTAATGGACCTTTCCACAGGCCGAAACATCCACAATATCCGTGATTGGATTTTACGTAACGCTCCCACACCTATTGGCACAGTGCCTCTGTATCAGGCTTTAGAAAAAGTCGGCGGTGATGTCAGCAAACTGAACTGGGAAGTTTTTCGCGATACTCTGATCGAACAGGCAGAACAGGGTGTAGATTACTTTACCATTCATGCGGGCGTACGGTTGCAGCATGTGCCGCTAACAGCTCATCGCGTTACAGGCATTGTTTCACGCGGCGGCTCCATCATGGCAAGCTGGTGCCTAAATGGTCACCGCGAAAGCTTCCTTTACGAACACTTTGCAGACATATGCGACATCATGCGCGCCTATGATGTTTCCTTCTCTTTAGGAGACGGCCTACGCCCAGGCAGCATTGCCGATGCTAATGATGCCGCACAGTTTGCCGAACTGGAAACCCTGGGTGAACTCACAGAAATCGCTTGGGCAAAAGGCTGTCAGGTTATGATCGAAGGGCCAGGCCATGTGCCCATGCACAAGATCAAGGCCAACATGGATAAGCAGCTTAAAGAATGTAAGGAGGCCCCCTTCTATACGCTTGGCCCGCTGACCACAGACATTGCACCGGGGTATGACCACATTACATCTGCCATTGGCGCAGCCATGATCGGATGGTTTGGCACCTCTATGCTCTGCTATGTCACACCCAAGGAACATCTGGGCCTACCAGACAGGAATGACGTAAAAACAGGTGTGATCACCTACCGTATTGCAGCGCATGCCGCTGATCTTGCAAAAGGTCATCCATCCGCAAAATATCGGGATGATGCGCTTAGCCGTGCGCGGTTCTCCTTTAGGTGGGAAGATCAGTTCAATCTTTCTTTAGACCCAGATACAGCCTGCGCGTATCATGATGAAACCATGCCGCGGGAGGCACATAAAAGTGCACATTTCTGTTCAATGTGCGGCCCTAAATTCTGTTCAATGCGTATCAGTCAGGATCTGAAGCAAGATGCCATACGCATTGCTGGCATGGAGCAGAAAACAGAAGAATTCCGACAAGCTGGTGGCAAAGTTTATGTGCCAGCAGAGTAAGTTACCAAACTGATAACAAAAAGCCCCGGGCCAATAGCCCGGGGCTTTTTTTATGCCCTCAAAAATCACGTTGTTAGAAATAGTGCCTTAAATAAACTTTCGGCACTCCTTCACTGTTCAGGCATGAAAATACAATAACAGCGGCCCATACCACGCAGGACGCCACACAAAACGCTTTTGTCCATTTTGGCAGATCATTATCCCGACCAGCCATCACCGGCCAGTAAATAGATTTATGCCCCAACCATGCCAGAACACCCGCCACGGCCAATGCTATCAATTTAGGAGAAAGATACGCCCGATTGCCGATATGCACTGGATCATAAAAAAACAAAGCGAAACCAGAGATCATCGCCAAGGCATAACTGATATGCAGTGGCTTCACCATAAACCGTGAAATGCGCACCACTGTTGGCCGATCCAGATTTTGAATAACAGCGAGAATAAACAGAAATTCCAGACCAAAAAACGCTGCCATTGTAAGAATATGTACAATTCTCGCAAGGTAATGCACTGGCTGGAACCAGAAATGATAAGCCCGACTATCTAACGCCATAAGCAAGGAGTTGGGCAGGCGCAGGAACGCCAAGGGATGAGATGACATAAGCGTTAAGCTCGCGGGTTATCTGGTGTGATTGACTTTGACAATGATTCGCACTAATCCAAACGGCATGACTGATGGAGTATCATACAATGAAACTGCTTGTAGCAGCCATTCCTCTGTTAGCAGGTGCATGGATATGTTTCCCTCAGCAGGCCCATTCTCAAACAGTTTTTCAGCTTACTGTCAAAGATCATCATTTTGAGCCTGATCATATCACCGTTCCTGCTGGTGAGCGATTCATGATCGAACTCAATAATCAGGACACAACAACTGATGAGCTCGAAAGCTACGATATGAAATTTGAAAAAATTGTTGTTCCACAAGGGACAATCAAAGTCCATGCTGGGCCTCTTCACCCTGGAACCTATACTTTTTTTGATGATTACCATCCAGACGAGGCCAAGGGTACAGTTACAGCAGAAGAAAAGAAGTAAATTATGCTTGGAAGCCTGATTATTGTCTTTCGCGAGGTTATGGAAGCCGGGTTGATTGTTGGCATTGTGCTGGCAGCCACACGGGGCATTCCGGGGCGCGGATGGTGGGTTTCCGGCGGCATTGGCGCAGGTGTTGTTGGTGCAGCAATTGTAGCCATGTTTGCGGGTGAACTCTCTCAGGCTTTTTCAGGAAACGGGCAGGATATTTTTTCTGCTGTTATCTTGTGCATCGCGGTTCTTATGCTTTCATGGCATGTTATCTGGATGGCCAGCCATGGCCGCGAGCTTGCTCAGGAAATGCGTAGTGTTGGCAATGAAGTATCAGAAGGAAGCCGCTCTCTTTTCGCTCTGGCTACTGTTGTTGCAGTAGCTGTTCTGCGCGAGGGCATGGAAGTTGTGCTGTTCCTTTATGGTATTGCTGTTTCCGCACATACCGGTTTTGTGCCCATGTTTACAGGCGGCCTCCTTGGCGTTCTGGGGGGAGCTGCACTTTCATGGGCTCTTTATAGAGGTTTGATTATCATTCCTCTGAAACATCTTTTTGCAGTCACGAATGTTCTGGTCTCCTTTCTGGCTGCTGGCATGGCCAGTCAGGCTGCTGCCATCCTTGCAAATGATGATCTGATCCCCGCTCTGGGTTACGATATCTGGGATACATCTTGGCTGCTGTCTGATGGCAGCATGCTTGGACGCACGGCCAAAGTTCTGATTGGATACACAGATAGACCAATGGGCATTCAGCTGCTTGTATGGGTGCTGACACTTGCCGGACTGGTTGTTGCTGAACGCTTTGTTCGCACACGTCCTCAATCCAGCGCTTCATAATCAGTCACAGGTGCGCAGAAAATATCTGCCACTGTGCCTTACAAAAACTTGAGGTGCAGACATATGAAATCCTATCTTTCAATTCTTTCCGCGGCATCGGTTCTTACCCTTGCCATCGCTCTTCCGGCTGCAGCCCGCGAATACCCAGTGGGTGGCCCCGTGCATGCGCATGACATGGAAATTGCAGCAAACTACCTGCTTGATATTGACATGATGCCCATGACATCTGACATGGCGATGGGCAAAGATACCATTCATCTGGAAACCGATGTACATGCCACGGCAGATAACCAGTGGGGCTTTCCTGATGGGGCTTGGGTTCCCTACCTGAAGGTAGATTACACCCTGACCAAAAAAGGATCAGGCTGGAAAAATCAGGGCACGCTGCACCCCATGACAGCAAAAGATGGCCCGCATTACGCCAACAATGTTAAAATGGATGGCCCTGGCAGCTACACGGTTGTGTTTAACTACAGCTCACCGGAAGCCAACGGGTTTATTCATCACACAGATAAAGAAACCGGCACGCCAGGCTTTTGGCAACCCTTTACAGAATCATTCACTTTTGAATACCCACAGAAGTAATAATGATGTTTTAAAAGAGAGGGCATTGCCCTCTCTTTTTTACATTCCAGCCCTGCGTTTATGAAGACAGCATTCTAATTGCATTTTTATACGCTCTAATTGAGAATGATTATCCGTTGCTAAATGCAGATCATCCGCGCCAATTACCAGAGCAGCTTACAACCATGCAAAAATCCCGTAAAATAAATAGAAAATTTCTAAAGTTTTTTTGTCTTTACGCGACAATTCTGACTACTCCCGTCTTAGCGCATGGTGAGGAGACGCAGATTGAGCAGGATCGTCGTCGGTTAGGCAATTCTGGGCCTTTGATTGAACAGATTGACCCGGCCACGGTGCGGGATTCCCAACGCGCATCCGAAGATGCGGCTGCCGAGAAAAAGGGCGATGACACACCCGACATGAGCGACCACCTGCTGGGCAACATGTGGGGCGCGCGTGACTGGATGGCCAAACACGGTATCAGCTTTGACATTCAGGAAATAGATGAGCTGTGGGGCAACGCCACGGGGGGCTCGGCCTCGGGGGCTGATGGCGCCAGTGGATCAGGCACCGGCCCTGCCTATGATGGGGTAACCATGCCTACCCTGACAGTGGATCTGGAAAAGCTGATCGGCCTGAAGGGTGGCACGTTCAATGTCAGCGCCCTTCAGTTGCGTGGGCGCTCTATCTCACAGGATCATCTGGCCAACTTCAACCCCGTCAGCGGGTTTGAGGCCGATCGTTCCACCCGTCTGTTCGAGCTGTGGTACCAACAGTCTTTTCTGGATGGCAAGCTGGACGTCAAGATCGGGCAGCAGGATCTGGATACCGAGTTCCTGATCAGTGATTACGGGGCGTTGTATCTGAACTCCAACTTCGGCTGGCCCATGGCGCCATCGGTCAACCTGTATGCGGGTGGGCCATCCTGGCCGCTCTCTTCCCCCGCCATCCGTATCCGTTACCGTCCAACAGATAAGTTCACCTTCATGTTTGCCGCAGCGGATGATAACCCGCCGGGCAACCGCAACAACTCCTTTGGTATTCAAAACGGGGGCAACAGCGCAGACCCCACCAACCAGAATACCCATGATGAGGATGGCGCCAACTTCAACATGGGCACTGGCGCCCTGCTGATTACCGAACTGCAATATGCCCTCAACCCCCAGCCTGATGACATGTCACATGTCACCAAGGACCCCGGCCTGCCAGGCATCTACAAATTGGGTGGGTATTACGATACCGCCAAGTTCCCTGATTATCGTTACAACAATCAGGGCAAGCCACTGGGGAGTGCGGCTGACACCACGGGCATTCCGCGGTGGGATCGGGGCAACTGGATGGTCTATGGCATTATTGACCAGATGATCTGGCGGCCCTCGCTCCAGTCTCCGCAGTCTGTGGGTGTCTTTGCACGCGCCACGGGTAATGGTGGGGATCGGAACATGATCAGCTTTGCCATTGATGCGGGTATCAACCTCAAGGCTCCGTTCAAGGGGCGTGACAATGATACGGTGGGTCTGGGCTGGGGCATTGGCCGGGCTTCTTCTGGCCAGCGGCGGTATGACCGTAACTCTGGTGCGCCTGTGCAGGGTAATGAAAACCATCTGGAACTCACCTATCAGGCGCAGGTCACGCCTTGGTGGGTCATGCAGCCAGACTTCCAGTATGTCTGGCACCCCTCTGGCGGCGTGACAGACTGGACAGGCAACCGCCTCGTCGGGAACGAAGCCATCTTCGGGCTCCACTCCAATATCACTTTCTAAAGACAATAAATAAAAAAGCATTTCCTGTATGTTAATGTTCTCACGGGGCAGAACAATACAACATCAGGAAATGCTTTTTTAATGTGCATTACGCACAGAGAATATTTAGAAAAATTGTTTGCCTTATTAGGTTTTGTGGAAAAATTTTATTTCCCACAAAACCCATTTACACCGATCATTAAAAAATCAAGCAGTCTTGCGCACTGCACTATTGGACGATGGCAGACATTTTTCTGCCAGAGCACCAAAAACCAGCCCCAGAACTGACCACAAAACAATCTGCATCCCTATAGATGCTTCCCGAAAACGCCACAGCACAATAGCGGGAAAATTATCTGGCACTTCATTGATGTCTGGCAGGCCAAACTGCACTGCGGCAACAAGCGCAAGCCCAAGAACAATACTGCATACCGCAGCGTTCCAATACCCTATAACATTAGAAAGCGCCCGCCCTACCAACAGAGAAATCATGGAAATTGCAATGGAAAGGCCAACCATTGCAAAATACATTTCCGTCCGCAGGCCAATGGTTTCTTCCTGACCAACTGCGGGTGGGTTCGGCGGATATTTCAAATCTGGTATCAACACAAACGTTAAAAACCCAACACTGGCAAGCAACAAAGCCATGCTGCGTGGGCTTAATGCTGCAAGGCGTTGGTACGCAAATGCGAAAACAATAGCAAAAATACCGCCATATGCTGCGCCATACATGAGTACAGCAGTAAGCAGCCCCCAAGATGCCTGCACGCTACGGCTTACCAGTTCAGGTTCTGGCGCCGCACCTGCGGCAGCATCCTGCGCAGCTTCAAACGCAATAGCTAAAGCAACCTGCGGTTCACCAAAAAATTTTGCAAATACAAAAGAAAGCAATGCAGCCAGAATGCCCGCGACCATGCCGCGGGCTAAAAGACGACCAACCATGAGTAAAACTTTCTTTTAATACCTTAGTGGCAGGGGAAACCAAGCAGGTGGCGGCCATCATGCACAAATTCATGCACGGCATGCCCGGAAATCAGGGAAGTAGCGCCCTGCTCTGCACCCACAAAGTAGATCAGCAGTGCAGAAACAATCAGGCCGAAAACAGCCCAAGGCAGAATGGCGCGAACCGGAATGCTCTGGCCCGCTGCCGCAACCGGCATAGCTGTATGAACAGATGTGTTCATGATGTTGTATCCTTTATTTAACAGAGCCCACCGTAGCAGGCACAAAAGAGTTTGAAACAGAACGTCATGGTTTGGTCGGCCCTCATCATAGAATGACAAAGCCTAACAGCAAGGGCATTCCGAACACGCCTGCTGCTCCCCCACCCCTAGAAAGTGATATTGGAGTGGAGCCCGAAGATGGCTTCGTTCCCGACGAGGCGGTTGCCTGTCCAGTCTGTCACGCCGCCAGAGGGGTGCCAGACATACTGGAAGTCTGGCTGCATGACCCACCAAGGCGTGACCTGCGCCTGATAGGTGAGTTCCAGATGGTTTTCATTACCCTGCACAGGCGCACCAGAGTTACGGTCATACCGCCGCTGGCCAGAAGAAGCCCGGCCAATGCCCCAGCCCAGACCCACCGTATCATTGTCACGCCCCTTGAACGGAGCCTTGAGGTTGATACCCGCATCAATGGCAAAGCTGATCATGTTCCGATCCCCACCATTACCCGTGGCGCGTGCAAAGACACCCACAGACTGCGGAGACTGGAGCGAGGGCCGCCAGATCATCTGGTCAATAATGCCATAGACCATCCAGTTGCCCCGATCCCACCGCGGAATGCCCGTGGTGTCAGCCGCACTCCCCAGTGGCTTGCCCTGATTGTTGTAACGATAATCAGGGAACTTGGCGGTATCGTAATACCCACCCAATTTGTAGATGCCTGGCAGGCCGGGGTCCTTGGTGACATGTGACATGTCATCAGGCTGGGGGTTGAGGGCATATTGCAGTTCGGTAATCAGCAGGGCGCCAGTGCCCATGTTGAAGTTGGCGCCATCCTCATCATGGGTATTCTGGTTGGTGGGGTCTGCGCTGTTGCCCCCGTTTTGAATACCAAAGGAGTTGTTGCGGTTGCCCGGCGGGTTATCATCCGCTGCGGCAAACATGAAGGTGAACTTATCTGTTGGACGGTAACGGATACGGATGGCGGGGGAAGAGAGCGGCCAGGATGGCCCACCCGCATACAGGTTGACCGATGGCGCCATGGGCCAGCCGAAGTTGGAGTTCAGATACAACGCCCCGTAATCACTGATCAGGAACTCGGTATCCAGATCCTGCTGCCCGATCTTGACGTCCAGCTTGCCATCCAGAAAAGACTGTTGGTACCACAGCTCGAACAGACGGGTGGAACGATCGGCCTCAAACCCGCTGACGGGGTTGAAGTTGGCCAGATGATCCTGTGAGATAGAGCGCCCACGCAACTGAAGGGCGCTGACATTGAACGTGCCACCCTTCAGGCCGATCAGCTTTTCCAGATCCACTGTCAGGGTAGGCATGGTTACCCCATCATAGGCAGGGCCGGTGCCTGATCCACTGGCGCCATCAGCCCCCGAGGCCGAGCCCCCCGTGGCGTTGCCCCACAGCTCATCTATTTCCTGAATGTCAAAGCTGATACCGTGTTTGGCCATCCAGTCACGCGCGCCCCACATGTTGCCCAGCAGGTGGTCGCTCATGTCGGGTGTGTCATCGCCCTTTTTCTCGGCAGCCGCATCTTCGGATGCGCGTTGGGAATCCCGCACCGTGGCCGGGTCAATCTGTTCAATCAAAGGCCCAGAATTGCCTAACCGACGACGATCCTGCTCAATCTGCGTCTCCTCACCATGCGCTAAGACGGGCAAGTTGCCCAACACACCTCCGGCCAGAAGCAAGCAATGCAGAGAATACGGAAATTTCTTCCAAGTTCTGTTTGTAAAGATAGGCATTGTTACGCTTCACCGTGCAGCGTGAAGGCAAAACAACAGGAAGAATTAACGGAAAAACCTGCCAAAGGCAGAGGAGTAAGCATAGTACACTATCCACCTCCGATTCCCTCGCCCGGCGGTTAAACAAGACAACAACGGCAGGTCTCCTGACTTGCGGGTCATCGCACGTTACTCAGCCTTCCCGATGCTGCCATCAGTGGCTGCCACTTTAAAGCGACCAAGGAGTAATATGCTCTCCGCCTACAGTTGCGAGGGCAGTTGCCGACTTGGTTCTGATACAGAACCTCCGGCATTCCCTTTCAAACCCGCTTGCGCGGGACCGTTGCAAGATGGCGCAACCCTTACCTTATTTTTGCCTCACATTTCAATCTTTGCCTGAATTGCATGGATAACTCTTGCCAGCAGCCGCATTTTAACCCACCAGTTCCTCCACACTTCACCCCTGACTGGCGGCTTATGGACCAACGATACCGCATTCCACCTCTTGCCATGCTCAACGCCTTTACGGCGTTTGCACGCACAGGCGGAATTAGACGCGCCGCAGCAGAGCTGCGTGTGGATCACGCAGCCATCAGCCGCCATATTCGAGATCTGGAAAATATTCTGGGCACCCCTTTGCGGGATAAGGAAACAGGCACCCTTACATTAGCAGGCCACACCTATTATTCCCGCATAACCCCACTATTAGAAGAACTGGCCACAGCTACGGCAGATATTCGTAACCATACGCCGCCCCTTACCATTACCTGTGCGCATGGTTTTGCTTACCATTGGCTGCTACCACGGCTTTCCACTTTTCGGCGCGCACATCCTCAACTAGAAATTATGCTGCGCCCGGTAGATGCCAACACGGCGTTCCATGTTACCGGCGTGGAAACAGATAATCATGCTCATATCGGCTATGTGCGAGATGATGCGCCGTTAGCAGAACCCCGCAACACACGCAGCATGATTATTGCCCGGCCTGATGTTTTTCCGGTAGCTGCCCCCCTCTGCCTGACAGAACTGGGAGGACAGCCCCGCACAACAGCAGATTTACTCCGCGCACCCTTGTTGCAAGAAGAAGATGAAGCCGAATGGAAACTTTGGTTTCATGCGCAGAATGTTGCCTGCACAAAACTGCCTGCCGCAACGCGCCTTTGGCAGGCCCACATCACACTGGCTGCTGCCCGCGCGGGAGAAGGAATTGCTTTGGGCAATATTTTCCTGCTGGGGAATGATCTTGAAACAGGCCATCTGGTGCGGGTGCAACCAACGCAAACCCCACTGCGAGAAGTAGCTTTGGGGGCTTATCTTCTGCGCGCGTCCACAGCCACGTGGGAGAAAAAATCCCTCATCACATTCCGAAACTGGCTTTTGGAACAGGTGGAACTGGAAACGCAGAACACCTCCTCTCTGCCCTAATGGCAGCTAAGCATTGTGCGGAACGGTATATATGCTCTGAAAGAGTGGTGACCTTTTATCACCGCAGAGGCAACAAAAAATCTCCTCCCCCTTCTGTGTGAAACATTTTACGGAACAGAAATAACTTTGCCCGCAACATAGTTCCCGGGAGCCCGTATTAATGGCCACGAATAAAGACCTTCTGAACCGCCGCACCCATGCTGTGCCACGCGGTGTTGCCACCTCCACCCCCGTTTTTGCAGATCGCGCAGAAAATGCTGAACTATGGGATGTGGAAGGCAAACGCTATGTTGATTTTGCAGGCGGCATTGCCGTTCTGAACGTTGGCCACCGCCACCCAAAAGTGATGGATGCTGTTAAAAAGCAGCTAGATCGCTTTACCCACACAGCTTTTCAGGTTTCTGCTTACGAGCCCTATATTGAGCTGGCCGAAAAGCTGAACGCCCGCGCCCCGTTTTCTGGCGATGCTAAAACCATTTTCTTCACCACGGGTGGAGAAGCAACAGAAAACGCCGTAAAAATTGCTCGCGCTGCAACAGGCCGTAACGGTGTCATTGCGTTCTGCGGTGGCTTCCATGGCCGCACACTGTTAGCTTCTGCGCTTACGGGTAAAGTACTGCCTTACAAAGCACCTTTTGGCACGCTACCCGGTGAAGTGTACCACATCCCCTTCCCCGATAATCATGACATCACGGTGGAAGACAGCTTGAAAATGCTGAACTTCCTATTTGCGGCTGATATCTCCCCCAACAATGTAGCTGCTATTATTATTGAGCCCGTGCAGGGGGAAGGTGGCTTCCGGGTTGCCCCTACAGCACTGCTCAAGCAGCTCCGCGCTATTTGTGACCAGCACGGCATCAAACTGATTGCCGACGAAGTGCAGAGTGGTTTTGCCCGTACTGGCAAGCTGTTTGGAATTGAACATTCCGGCGTAGAACCAGATCTGGTGTGCATTGCTAAATCTCTGGCAGGTGGTTTTCCGCTTTCCGGTGTGATTGGCCGTGCAGAACTGATGGATTCTGTTCCTCCAGGTGGTTTGGGCGGCACATATGCAGGTGCCCCTCTGGGTTGTGCAGCAGGTTTGGCCGTGCTGGACATTATTGAGGAAGAAAAGCTGCTTGACCGTGCCAATAACATGGGTGAACGCCTGAAGGCCCGTATTGCAAGCTGGCATAAGCGCACAGATATGCTGCCTATCAGCATGCCGCGTGGGCTGGGCGCAATGGTTGCTTTTGATATTCTGGAACGCCATGCGGGTGTGGAACAGCGCAAGGGCTTTGGTTCCAAACTGTGTGCCCGCGCCTGTGAAAAAGGTCTGATTTTGCTGGCATGTGGTGTGCAGGGCGCAACAATCCGTATTCTGACACCGCTGACCGCATCTGATGAACTGGTTGATGAGGGTCTGGATATTATCGAACAAATTCTACTGGAAGAAGCAAAAGCCTGATCTACATTTTGTTGCAGTATTTCAAGCAAAAAGGCGGCCCTTCCCGGGCCGCCTTTTTTGTTCTGTTACCAATTTATAGCATTCATAAGGAGTCACCCTAAATGTAATGTCATAGTCAGGCCATCATTCCTGCTTATTCTTAGAAATAATGACTAAGAAAAACAGGAGGCCAGAATGACAGCATTTGGTGCATATTGGCTGCAAATACAAAAATCTTTTCGCAAATCACTTCAAGCTTTACTCAATTTAAAAATGCGTAAAGCATCACATATCAAACATTAAGCCCTTCTGTTTCCATCAAAAATAACAAAAAACCCGCCTACCATCAAAGGTAGCGCGGGCTTTTCTGTGCCGTTATGCAGCGTTATTTTTTATCGTCAGAGAACGTCTTCTGGCCCCACCGGCCAACATCGTGCACAGCGTTATCTGTGCCTTCCTTGGTTTTGTTCCAAGCGCGCTCTGTCCCCTCACTTGTTTTGTCCCAAGCTTTGCGAGAACCATCCTTGGTTTTATCCCAAACCTTGTCAGTGCCTTCGCTCGTCTTGTTCCAAACTTTATGAGAACCTTCCTTGGTCTTGTCCCAAGTTTTTTCGGTTCCTTCGCGGGTTTTATCCCACGCGTTATGGGTGCCTTCTTTGGTCTTATCCCATGCCTTTTCACTGCCCTCGGAGGTCTTGTCCCAAGCTTTGCGGGAACCGTCCTTGGTTTTGTCCCACACTTTTTCTGTGCCGTTGCTTGTCTTGTCCCAAGCCTTGTTCGTACCTTCCTTGGTCTTGTTCCAAGCATGCTCGGTCCCTTCGCGGGTGTTATCCCACGCACGACCCAGCACACCTTCTTCAGCGTGAGCGCAAGGCAGGCTCAGAGCAAACATGGCAGCACCCAGCAGAGTTGTAGCGGCCGTCCGAAAAGAATAATTAGACACGAAATACATCCTCTTAAGTGAAAACCTTATCATTAAAGGTAAGTATTCAAAGGCTTTATGGCAAATGTACGCCACATCCGTGGCAGCAGCGCCCAACACGCTTTAACGCGGCAAAGAATCCAGCGCAGCCTGCAAGATATATGCCGCAGCCAGCCGATCCACCATTTCTGCCCGCCGCGCACGGGAAAGATCGGCTTCATCAATAAGCATACGATTCACTGCAGATGAGGAAAGACGCTCATCCCACTGGCACACGGGCAAACCTGTCTGCTCCGAAAGCGCAAGCGCCCAATCTCGGCTGGCCTGTGCGGCTGGCCCAAAGGATCCATCCAAAGAAAGGGGAATTCCCACAACCATGCCGCCAATTTCGTGTTCTTTAGCAAGGTCACGAATAAAGCTGGCCATTTGCCCTAATTTTCCGCGCTTTACTGTTTGAAATGGTGAGGCCACCATGCGGGAAACATCGGAAAGCGCTAACCCCACCTGCTTTTTGCCGGGGTCTATCCCTAGCAGGCGTGCGTGTCTGGGCAGGGTTGCAACAAGGTCTGTCAGGCTAAGCAGTGTCATACGGACGGTATGTTGCCTTTCGCGCGATTATGCTAGGTGCTTTCTTCCTATTGAGATCAAGAAAAGAGGGGTCCGCTTTCATGTCGCTAGACCTTGCGACCACCCGCCGCATTGCCAAACTGGCCCGTATCGGGCTGGAAGAGCATGAGCTTGAAGCCGCACGCCAGAAGCTGAACGGTATTCTGGGCTGGATTGACCAGCTTGCCGAAGTGGATGTGGAAGGCGTTCCCCCCATGGTGGGGACAGAAACAGAAACCCTGCGCCAGCGCGAAGATAAGGTAACAGACGGCAACTACCGTGATGCCCTGCTGGCCTGCGCGCCAGAAACATCTGGCCCCTTCTATACAGTACCCAAGGTGGTGGAATAATGCTAACCGGACTGACGCTCACCCAAGCGCGTGAAGGGCTTGCCGCCCGCAAATTTTCTGCACAGGAGCTGGCCAAAGCCCAACTAGACGCCATTGCCCGCCTCAACCCGGTGCTCAACGCCTATATTACCGTGCTGCCTGAAGAAACCGTATTGGCTGCGGCAGATGCGGCAGATGCCCGCTATGCCGCAGGCACTGCCGGGCTTATGGATGGCCTGCCCATTGGTGTAAAAGATCTGTTCTGCACCAGAGGTGTGCGCACCACGGCTGCCAGCAAAATGCTGGAAAACTTTGTGCCGCCTTATGAAAGCACAGTTACGGCCAACCTACTAAAAGCTGGCGCGGTCTTTCTCGGCAAAACCAATCTTGATGAATTTGCCATGGGGTCTGCCAACATCACCTCGGCTTTCGGGCCAGTGGCAAGCCCGTGGAAGCGCAAGGATGATCCCTCCGCTATACTTGTACCGGGCGGCTCTTCCGGTGGGTCTTCCGCTGCTGTTGCTGCTGGGTTGGGCCTTGCTGCTACAGGCACGGATACAGGTGGCTCCATCCGTCAGCCTGCTGCTTATTGTGGTATTGTGGGGCTTAAACCCACCTATGGCCGTTGCAGCCGCTGGGGCACCATTGCCTTTGCAAGCTCGCTTGATCAGGCTGGCCCTATGACACGCAGCGTGGCAGATGCCGGGCTGATGCTGGAAGCCATGGCTGGCTTTGATGAAAAAGACAGCACCTGCTCCAACCGCCCTGTACCCGCATTTAGCAAAGCTGTTGGCAAAAGCGTAAAAGGCATGCGCGTGGGTATTCCCACAGAATATCGTTCTCCCAACCTGCCTGCAGAAGTTGTGGCCATGTGGGAAAAGGGCATTGCGTGGTTAAAAGAAGCAGGCTGCGAGATTGTGGACGTTTCTCTTCCGCACACCAAATACGGCCTGACCACATATTACATTATTGCCCCGGCTGAATGTTCCTCCAACTTGGCGCGTTATGATGGCATCCGCTTTGGCATTCGTAAGGATGCCCCCACACTGGATGGTGTATATGAGGCCACACGCGCCGCAGGGTTTGGGGCAGAAGTGCGCAGCCGTATCCTGATGGGCACCTATGTGCTTTCTGCTGGCTATTACGATGCCTACTATCTGAAAGCCCAGAAAGTGCGCACCCTTATCAAGCGCGATTTTGAACAGGCGTTTGAAAACGTAGATGTGCTGCTTACCCCTACCGCGCCATCCGCTGCCTTTGCGCAGGGTGAAAACATGGATGACCCGGTGCAGATGTATCTGAACGACATCTTTACCGTACCCGCCAGCATGGCCGGTGTGCCTGCCCTTTCTGTTCCGGTGGGGCTTAATGGCAATGGTCTGCCGCTAGGGTTGCAGGTGATTGGTAAACATTTTGATGAAGAAACCGTGCTGTCTATTGGCGGCGCGTTGGAAGCGGCGGCGGGCTTTACGCACCTTCCGTCCGTACATGCGGGAGCAGGCGCATGAGCTACGTAATTGAAGGTAAAACCGGCCCGTGGGAAATTGTGGTTGGGCTAGAAGTGCACGCACAGGTTATCAGCCAGTCCAAGCTGTTTTCTGGTGCTTCTACAAAATTTGGGGGAGACCCGAACACTCAGGTTAGCTTGGTTGACGCAGCCTTTCCCGGCATGTTGCCTGTTATCAACAAGGAATGCGTGGCGCAGGCCATCCGCACCGGGTTAGGGCTGAATGCCCAGATCAACCTGTTCAGCCGGTTCGACCGTAAAAACTATTTTTACGCCGACCTGCCACAGGGTTACCAGATCAGCCAGTTCGAGCACCCGATTATTGGCACGGGTTCTATCGAAATTGAACTTCAGAGCGGTGAAACACGCCAGATTGGCATTACCCGCCTGCATCTGGAACAAGACGCTGGCAAACTGCTGCATGATCAGGACCCCTCAAAATCCTTTGTGGATCTGAACCGTGCAGGCGTAGCCCTGATGGAAATTGTGAGCGAACCTGATATTCGCGAACCAGAAGAGGCCGGGGCTTACCTGCGTAAGCTACGCCAGATTCTACGCTATCTGGGCACGTGCGATGGCAACATGGAAGAAGGCTCCATGCGTGCAGACGTAAACGTTTCCGTGCGCAAAGCGGGCGAGCCTTTCCGCACCCGTTGCGAGATCAAAAACGTCAACTCCATCCGCTTTGTCATGCAGGCCATTGAGGTGGAAGCCACCCGCCAGATTGAAATCTGGGAAAACGGCGGAGAAGTTGATCAGGAAACACGCCTGTTTGATCCGGGCCGGGGTGAAACCCGCACCATGCGCTCCAAGGAAGATGCGCATGATTACCGCTACTTCCCAGATCCCGACCTGCTGCCATTGGTAGTGGAACAGGCATGGGTGGATGATCTGAAATCTAAGCTACCGGAACTGCCAGACGCAAAGCGTGCCCGCTTCCAGAAAGACTACGGCATTCCGTCTTACGATGCTGGCGTGCTGGTTGCAGAACAGGCCGTAGCTGATTTTTACGAAACCGTGGCCAAAGGGCGCGATGGCAAGCTGGCGGCAAGCTGGGTGATTGGTGATCTGTTTGCGGCTCTTAACCGCACCAGCAACACCATTGAAACCAGCCCGGTTAGCGCAGCTTCCTTGGGCAAAATGCTTGATCTGATTGCGGATGGCACCATTAACGGTAAGATTGCCAAGGAAGTGTTTGAAGACATGGTGGAAACGGGTGATAGCCCGGATGCCATTGTGGAACGCAAAGGCCTGCGGCAGGTGACCGACACAGGAGTTATTGATTCCGCCATTGCTGCCATTTTGGAAAAGCATGCAGATAAGGTGGCTGAATACCGTGGCGGCAAAGACAAGCTGTTTGGATTCTTTGTGGGGCAGGTCATGAAGGAAACCAAAGGTAAGGCGAACCCTGCCTTGGTCAATTCGGCCTTAAAAGCCCAGTTAGACGGCTAAAATCTACAATTTGAAAAAATAAGTTTTCAGGGGGTTTGACGGAACGCGTTGAACCCCCTAAAAGCAGCGGTGCAAACGTCGTGTATGTTCGCACTCTTCGGCGGAGGGGTGGCCGAGTGGCTGAAGGCGGCGGTTTGCTAAACCGTTATACGATGTCAAGTCGTATCGAGGGTTCGAATCCCTTCCCCTCCGCCAGAGATAGAAATCTCGATAAACTCCTTATCTGCATATTTTCAGGCTTTTTTGCCCTACTACCCTTTTTAAAGGGACTGCAAATCATACAAGCGACGATACAGCCCATTTTTTTGCTGAATCAGCGTAGCATGCGCGCCATCTTCTACAATTTGTCCGTGCTCAAAAACCAGAATCCGGTCCAGCCCCACAACGGTGGCAAGGCGGTGTGCCACAACCAACACGGTGCGGCCTTTCATCAGGCGTTCCATGGCTTCCTGCACCAGCGCTTCCGATTCGGAATCCAAACTGGCGGTTGCTTCATCCAACACCAGTATGGGGGCATCCGCCAAAAAGGCACGGGCAATAGCAATGCGCTGGCGCTCTCCTCCTGAAAGCTTTACGCCACGCTCACCCACCAGCGTTTGATATCCTTCTGGCAGCCTATCAATAAAACCAGCGGCATTGGCTAATTGAGCAGCCTGCGTGATTTGCTCTGGTGTGGCATCTGGCCGACCATAAGCAATATTTTCCGCCAAACTCCGATGAAACAACACAGCTTCCTGCGGCACTAAAGCAATTTTTTCCCGCAAATCAGACTGGCGCACACGCGCAATATCTATGCCATCAATTAAAATTCTGCCTGACTGTGGCACATAAAAACGCTGTAACAATTTAATGAAACTTGATTTTCCCGATCCAGAAGGCCCTACCAATCCAACCCGACTACCAGCAGCAATTGTAACGGAAACATCCGCAAAAAGTGCCCGCTCCTGCCCCGGATATTGGAATGAGACATGTTCAAAGCAGATTTCCCCCGCACTCACCAACAAGGGTAGCGGATAAGCGGGATCTGCCACCGCCGCAGGCGTACGCCACAACGCGAGCAATTCTTCCATTTCATTGACAGATCTCTGCACCACAGAAACCTGTTGCCCAATATCGCGTAGGTAGCCTTGCACCAAAAATGTCATGGTCAGCACATAGGCAACATCACCTGGGCCAGCACGCCCCTGCCACCACAACCAAACAGCTGCGCCTGCCAGAACAAGCCGCATACACATAACAACTGCGGCCTGAATATTGGCGCTATCTGTCCCTCTGGACCAAGTATAAATAGTGGCTTTTCGCCATTGCGAAATAAGTGTTTGTAGGCGGCTTTCTTCGCGCTTTTCTGCGCCAAAAGTTTTAACAACTGCATTGCAGGTGATGGCATCTGCCAGAGCAGCCCCCATGCGGCTATCCCACGCATTGGCAACCCGCGCAGATGGCGCCACATAACGCAGGGTTAAGGTGCAGGAAAGCGCAACAAACAAAACAGAAAGCACACCCAGAATAACCCCCATAAAGGGCCAATGCCACCCCAACACCAAGGTTGTAAGCACCAGCAGGCATGCTTCGGGTATCAGCATTAAAAGCAGTGTATCATCCAGCATATCCACAGCCCACATACCCCGCGTTAAACGCCGAACCGTGGAACCGGCAAACGTATTGGCATGCCATTCTGCGGAAAGCTTTTGTACATGCGCAAAAGCTTCTGAACCTATTTTCTGCATGACCTGAGTGGTTAGGTGCGTAATGCCCAAATAAGCATATCGCTTTAACAACACATTCCCAAACCCACATGCCGCCATAGCGGCAAGCATCCATAGGGCATCATGCACTTTGCCTGCCTGCGCAGCCGGAGCGGAAACATCCGTCACCAAACGTCCCGCAGCCAGAGGCATAAGCACATCGGCCACTGTAGCTGCCAGAATACTTCCGGCTGTTATGGTTAAGGGCAACGGAAAAGCCACCCAGCGCCGCACCACAAACTTCAGCACATCTACAAAAAGCGATGCCTTACGTCCGGATTTGACATGACTTTCTGAAGTTTGTGACATGATAAAAACCTGAAAAACAGAACCGATGCGCTGTGTATCCTGAGACATAAAGCCCTGCAAATCCGGAATACGCATCAGCATGGACGCCAGACGGGCAGACGCGTTACACTGGCCTTATGGTTAAAAAACCCACCACTTCAGCACCCGTAAATTCAGGCAAACCGACTGATAAACCGCGTGTGCAAAAACGCACAACAGCCAAAAAACAGGCTCCGGCAAATCAAAGCAGTGGACCTGCTGCTATTGCCCCACGGGATATGACACCTCAGGAAATATACAGTTTTCTGAAAGATCTTTCCCAAGCATGGCCAGATGCTAAAACGGAACTGCTTTACACCACACCTTTTACGCTTCTGGTAGCCGTAGTGCTTTCGGCTCAGGCAACAGATGCCTCCGTCAACCGCGTGACACCCGCTTTGTTTAAGGCCGCTCCTAGTCCAGCCGCCATGGTGGAATTGGGGGAAGAAGAAGTTGGTAAACTTATTCGCACCATTGGGCTATGGCGTAACAAGGCCAAAAATGTTGTCGAACTTTCCCGCCAACTGGTAGCAGATCATCAAGGGGAAGTGCCCGGTACGCGGGATGAGTTGGAAAAGCTGGCTGGTGTAGGCCGCAAAACAGCAAACGTTGTGCTAAATGTTGCGTTCCATAAACCTACCGTACCAGTGGATACGCATGTTTTCCGTTTGGCCAACAGATCTGGACTGGGACGAGGCAAAACTGTGGAAGCTGTAGAAAAAGCTCTGGAAACCCGCATTCCACTGGAAATGATCCAGCCTTCTCACCACTGGATGATTCTTCAGGGAAGATACGTTTGCAAAGCCAGAAAACCTGAATGCTGGCGCTGCAATGCTAAAACTCCATGCCTGTTTCCAGATAAAACACCAGCACCTCGCGTAAAAGCACCCAAACCCTTAGCCGGATAAAAAAGCCCTGATCCGCTCCTCGCTAACGCGCTGGTAAAACCCTCAGAGCCAGCCAGCAAGTTCCTGACGCGCTAAATCCTCCAGCAAATCTATGCTGGCGGGCGTATCATTCAGGCACGGCACCAGCGTAAACTCCTGACCACCAGCTTGTATGAATTCTTCGTGCACTTCGTTGCCGATTTCATCCAATGTTTCCAAGCAATCCGCCATAAAACAGGGCGTTACCACAGCAATGCTGGTAATGCCTTTTTCCGGCAAACCAGCAATAAATGGTGCCGTATAAGGCTCCAGCCATTTGGTTGGGCCAAATCGGGATTGAAATGTCATGGGCAGGGTGGTTTCATCTCGCCCCAAAGCCTTGCGTAAGGCTGCAACAGTTCTTTCACATTCAGCCCGATAAGAATCCCCCTTGCGCACATATTCTTCTGGCAAACCATGAAAGGACGCCACAACCATCTGAAAAGGAATATCGGCTTCTGCCTCTGCCAAACGGACAGAATCTGCAATGGCTTTAATAAAAGCTGGCTGATCTGGAAATGATGGAAGGGTGCGTATGGCAGGCTGGTTACGCAAACGCATAAGCGCACGAAACACCTGATCATTGGCAGTTGCTGTTGTTGTGGCACTGTACTGCGGATAAAGCGGCATGCACAAAATGCGGTCACACCCTTTTTCAAGCAATTCCTGCACCGCTTCCGCAATGGAAGGCGCACCATAACGCATCCCCCACGCAACAGGCACGTTTTGTGCCGCAAACCGCTCGTTCAGCGCTTCAGCCTGATGGCGCGTATAAGTGCGTAAAGGGCTTTCATTTTTATGCGTGTTCCATATGCGCGCATAGGCCTTCCCGCTCCTACGTGGGCGCGTTGTAAGTACCACCCCCTGCAAGATAGGTTGCCAAAGCGCTGGAGGCCCTTCTATCACCCGACGATCGGATAGAAACTCGGAAAGATAACGGCGCACGGCCCGATATCCTGTATCATCCGGCGTACCCAGATTAACCAGAAGAATACCAACGCGCGGAGCGGCCTGTGCATGCTGTGGCTGAGGCGGGATATGATGAAAAACCATACTTATAGCTTCTTTTCTTTCAAACAGCTCAAACCTTTTTCAAAGCACTTCTGCATAATAGAAGGTAACGCTGTATCTTTCACACATTCCATGGGCACTAAAAAACCATCACTCACAGCCTGATTGGAAAAGTGTTTTATCTGGGCCACATACACATCCAGATATAAGGTAAAATGTGTAAACACATGCTTAACACGACCTGCTAACGTCCAGTCCGCCGTAAATGGAGCTGCTTGCAGAATCTCTGTTTCGTTCCAGTTTTTTAATCGCCATTCGGTGCCGGGCAGTTCTGTCATGGCTGCCAAAAGCCCCTTCTCTGCTCGTTTACGCAGCAGAATTTGCCCTGCGGCATCTCGCGCAAGAAAAGCTGCGCCAAAACGTACAGGGCGCTCTGCCTTAGGCAGCTTACGTGGCAATTCGGCTGCAATACCCTGTTTATGGGCCGCACATTCGCCTTGCCATGGACACAACCCACAGGCCGGTGCCCGCGGGGAGCAAAGAGAAGAACCTAAATCAAACAAAGCCTGAGCAAAGTCGGATGGCCGCTCCTGCGCTTCACGGTCCGCATTTAACGTTATGGCCAGTTGTGCCAATTTTTTACGGGCTGGCGGCAAGGGGTCCGTAATGGCAAATAAGCGTGCGGTTACGCGCTCCACATTGCCATCCACAGGCACCACAGGCACACCAAAAGCAATGGCCGCCACCGCAGCCGCTGTATATGGGCCTATGCCTGGCAGGGCACGTAAACCCTGAACATCTTGCGGAAACCCACCCAGAGCCACCACGGCCTGCGCACAAGCATGCAGATTACGAGCGCGGGAATAATAACCCAGCCCGGCCCACGCCGCCAAAACATCTTCCCTATCAGCACTTGCCAAGGCCTGCACTGTCGGAAACTTTTCTGTAAAGCGTAGATAATATGGAGCAACCGCTTTAACAGTGGTCTGCTGTAGCATGATCTCGCTCAGCCATACCCGATACGGATCTGGATGAGATTGGCCTACAACACGCCATGGCAAAGTGCGGCGGTGTCGATCATACCAATGAAGCAATGCGTGGGCTGATGGATGTGTCACGGAGGCAGTTATGAAGAAGGAAGCCAACGGCGGCAAGGCTGTAACACCTAAAAGCCGCAGCACACGCCGTACCCCTCAAAAACCAGAAGCAGCACCTCCGCCGCGCGCCAGAAACCTACGCAGCCTTGCAGCACTTCTACCAGCTGTAACGGCACCGGCTTTTCGCCGTCGCTCTCCCACAGGCGCTATGTTGATGAGCCAGTGGCCAGATGTTGTGGGCCCGGCACATGCAGCGGTTACAAGCCCGCGCCGCCTTTCTGCTGGCACTTTAACCATTGCGTGCGCTGGCCCCGTTGCCATGGAGCTTCAGCATTTGGGAGATACGTTGATTGCACGCATCAACACATGGTGTGGAGAACCTTTGGTAAACCGCTTGCGCTTTGTGCAAGACCCAGCCGCGGGCATCCGCTCCCGTCCACAACGCCGAAAACCCCAAAAATCTGCAATAACCTGCACACTTCCTGAACTGGAAGAAGGCCCTTTACGGCAGGCCCTGGAAACTTTGGGAGCAGATATTTTGAAAAGTCAGAACAAAAAACGCCTGTAACACAAAGAAAAATCTGCCCAAGTATATTATAATAAAAAAGTTATTTTACGCTTCTGTTCTTGAAATTGACATAATCTTATTGCCTTACAAAGCCCTGTTTTTCAAAAGCTGGGCAAGGCCAAAACCTCTTTCAGGCCTTTGTCTGACAATCAAACAATAAATACAGGATAAGCACAGGATCTGCGCCATGTTGCGTAAACCTAACACGACACCAAACATGACACACCAGAACACAAACATTCCCGCAGGGCATAAAACACGGGATAGCCTGTCCGACTTGCAGTTTCTGCAAGAATGGGTGGCTTCTCCAGCTTATTCCACTGCAAGCGTTTTACGGGCAGGACAGATCCGCCGAACCAACCCGGATTTGGTCCGTAAAGTGGCGGCACAAACACATAAAACGCCGTAAAATACCAGTTCTCCATTATTCGCATAAAATCAGGATTGCATCACACAGGCGCACAGCGCACCATAAGCGCCATGTCTTTGCGTATGGGTTGCTCTTTGCCTGTCTTATTGCGTCAGCAAAAACGGTTTTTAATGGCTTTTGCCAGCCTTGCCATGCTGGCAGGCTGTGCGAACCAGCCGCGCTCCAGTTATAATCCACCCGGCCCCGCCGTAGATAAATGGGGGCCTTATATTCAGGAAGCCTCCACCCGCTTTTCCATTCCTCAGGCATGGATCCGGGCCGTGATGCAGCAGGAATCTGGTGGTCACCAATATATGCATGGCCATCTGACACGTTCTGTGCACGGTGCCGTCGGGCTGATGCAGATTAAGCCAGACACTTACCGCGAACTGGCCAAGCGGTACCAGCTTGGCTCTGACCCCTATAATCCGCACGACAACATTATGGCGGGCAGTGGTTACATCCGCCAACTGTATGACAGATTTGGTTCTCCTGATTTTCTGGCCGCATATAGCTGCGGGCCACAATGCATGGAAAACCACCGCTCACGCCACACGGCCCTGCCCTCATATGCCAAAACTTATCTGGCGTCTGTTTCTCCGCACCTGAATGATCCGGTACCAAGCGCCATTACGCCAGCTAGCGCGATTGCCATTGCAGACACGCAAACCCCAACAGCCACCCCGGCTGTAACGGTTGCACCCGCTCAACAAGTTGCCAGCATTGCTTCACCGGGGATCGCGCCACCTATTACCGATGACATACAACCACCAGCGCCTTCCGCCCCCGATACCAGTGCTATTCCGGTATCATCTTCTGCTGATACCCAGCCAGTAACAGACACACCGCCAACTTATCAGGCCGCAAATACTGTGCCAGTTTCTGGGTCAGCAATGGTATGGCAGCAAAATACACCTTCTGGCGGCGCTATTATCCAAATTGGCGCCTTTTCCTCGCAGGAAAGAGCACAGCACGCCATTCAGATGGCACATCAATCCACCCCTGCTCTGGCCGGTGCGGAAGATCGCATAGACCGGATTGCCCTTAAAAGCAGCGGGCAATCTGTGTGGCGTTCACGCTTGGCGGGCCTACCATCCGCACAGACAGACACAATCTGCATGTCCTTGAAACAGCAGGGATTAAACTGTGTTGCCGTGACACGCTGAGCTCTCTTTTATCCCTTCAGCATCAATAGCGTGTTCGTATGTAAGGCATGATTTTTCCTGCCTTGCCCGTGTTTTCAGTATGCGGTTGAACATCTCTCCCCAGCAAATGCTTGGCGGGACAGAACTGAAAGGATATGAGATAAGCAGAATACTCTCTTAACCCCGAAGCCAGACCTGAACATTTGCAAAGGCGACCGGGAAACACGGATACCCAGCGCTGAAGGAGCCGTACCGACACCATGCTTCGTCGTCTCATGCCCTGCCGTCCCGCCGCCAGCCATGTGCCTGCCGGGTTCCGCCGTACCAGCACCCTGCTTACCGCATGTGCGGGTATTGGCCTGTTAGCTGCGTGCTCTTCTGGTGACAGATCAGACAATGGTCTGACAGCACCGCGCAACCATCTGCTGGCCGAAGATCGCGGAGCATCTGGTGGTGATGCGGAACTTAAAGGGGGTGTAAACGCCTATCTGTGGCGCGCAACCCTTGATACCCTCTCTTTCCTGCCGGTTTCTACCGCAGATGCAGAAGGCGGTATTATCCTGACAGACTGGTACACCCCGCCTGCTGCCCATGATGAGCGCTTTAAGGTAACTGCCTTTATTCTGGACAAACGCCTGCGTTCCGATGCCCTGCGTCTGAGCGTGTTCCGCCAGATCAAGCAAGGGGAAGAATGGGTGGACACACCGCCTGCTCCCAATACTGCATCTGATATTGCAGCACGCATTCTCTCCCGCGCACGTAAGCTGCGGGCCGATAATGGCAACCGGGATAGCTAATTTTATCCCAGCGCCTTTTTCCACATTTCCTTTCATCAGGTCTCAGACACAGAATATTCATGTCCCAGTCTTCCAGCACGCCCACGCCCTATGATTTCAATACGGTTGAACCCAAATGGCAGAAAGCCTGGGCAGATGCCGATATTTTCACCGTTCCGGACGTCCCCCCAGCGAACAAACCCAAATACTATGTGTTGGAAATGTTCCCCTACCCGTCTGGGCAGCTACATATGGGCCATGTGCGCAATTATGCACTGGGGGACGTGATTGCCCGCTATAAGCGGGCACGTGGTTTTTCTGTGCTGCACCCTATGGGGTGGGATGCATTTGGCCTACCTGCAGAAAACGCAGCGCGCGAACGTGGCGTACACCCCAAAGAATGGACTCTGAACAATATTGCCACCATGCGTGGCACATTGCAGCGTCTAGGCTTTTCTCTGAACTGGGATAGAGAAATTGCAACCTGCCTGCCGAACTATTACGGCAAACAGCAGAAGCTCTTTTTAGACTTTCTAAAAGGCGGCCTAGTTGAACGGCGCGAAAGCTGGGTCAACTGGGACCCGATCGATCAAACCGTTCTGGCAAATGAACAAGTTGTAGATGGTAAGGGCTGGCGTTCTGGTGCCCCCATTGAAAAAAAGCAGCTTTCACAATGGTTCCTGAAAATCACAGATTTTGCCGAAGATCTGCTGAACGGTTTAAAAACGCTAGATCGCTGGCCAGAACGCGTGCGCATTATGCAGGAACGCTGGATTGGCCGGTCTGAAGGGGCAAAGCTGCGTTTCTCCCTGCATCAACCCCCGGCTGGGCTTGATGAAAATCTGAACGCTGTAGAAGTGTTCACCACCCGGCCAGACACGCTTTTTGGCATGTCCTTTCTGGCCATCGCCCCGGATCATCCTCTGGCGGCCTGGGCAGCCGAACAGAACCCACAGGCCGCAGAGTTTGTGGCGGAATGCCGCCGGCTTGGCACATCAGTAGAAGCCGTGGAAACTGCTGAAAAACGCGGATTCGATACAGGCTTACGCGTCAACCATCCGTTTATGGATAAAAGCTTCCCGGTCTGGATCGCCAATTTTGTGCTGATGGATTACGGCACAGGCGCGCTGTTTGGCTGCCCGGCTGGTGACCAGCGCGATCTGGACTTCGCGCATAAATATAATCTGCCTGTCACACCTGTTGTTTTGCCTGCTGGTAAAGATCAGGCAGATTTTGCCATCACCACCACGGCCTATACAGGCGATGGCACCATGATCAACTCCGGGTTTCTGGATGGTCTTTCCACCGCAGAAGCTCGGAAAGAAGCCATTTCTCGGCTAGAAGGGCTGGGCATCGGGCAAGGTGTGGTGAATTGGCGCCTGCGTGATTGGGGCATTTCCCGCCAGCGTTATTGGGGCTGCCCTATCCCCATTATTCACTGTGCAGAGTGCGGCCCGGTTGCCGTGCCTGATGAGCAACTTCCTGTGGAGCTGCCGGATGATGTCTCTTTCGACAAACCCGGCAACCCGTTGGACCATCACCCCACATGGAAGCACACCACCTGCCCGAAATGCGGCAAACCAGCCACCCGCGAAACAGACACGTTTGATACGTTTGTAGATAGCTCGTGGTATTTTGCCCGTTTTACAGCACCGCACGCGCCCACCCCAACGGTAAGAGCTGCGGCCGATGGCTGGCTGCCTGTTGATCAGTATATCGGCGGGATTGAACACGCCATTTTGCATTTGCTGTATGCGCGCTTCTTTACCCGTGCCATGCACCGCACAGGCCACCTGGATGTGGATGAACCCTTTGCCGGATTGTTCACGCAAGGCATGGTAAGCCATGAAAGCTATAAGGATTCATCAGGCAACTGGCTGTACCCAGAAGAAGTAGAACGCACAGCCCAAGGCTGTGTGAAACGCGGCACCACCGAACCCGTAACCGTTGGTCGTGTGGAAAAAATGTCCAAATCCAAGCGGAATACGGTTGCGCCTGTTGCAATTATTGAACGCTTTGGCGCCGATACCGCCCGCTGGTTTGTGCTGTCTGACAGCCCGCCTGAACGAGACATGGAATGGACAGAAGCCGGTGTGGCCGGTGCGGCCCGCTTTAACCAGCGCTTGTTCCGCACCATTCGCACAGTTGCACAGAATATTCCTGCCACAACAGAATGCCCAACAGACATCGATCGTCAGGCGGATACGCTACGCCGCACCACACACCGCACCATTGCTGCCGTAACGGAAGCTCTGGAAGGTTTTGCCATTAACGTGGCTGTGGCGCGTATTCATGAACTGACATCTGCTCTGGCAGAAGCTGAAAAGTCTGCAACTGTTTCCGGCATGGCATTTGCACGCCGTGAAGCTGCACAGACACTGTGCCTCCTTTGCGCCCCCATGATGCCGCATCTGGCTGAAGAAATGTTTGCTCTGATTATGCCGTCTGCTGGTTTGGCTGCACAGCAATCTTGGCCAGAAGCTGAACCAGATCTGCTTACAGCAACGCATATTACCATTGCTGTGCAGATTATGGGTAAACTGCGCGGCACGATTGAAGCGCAACCGGATGAAGACGCCGCAGATGTTGTTGCCCGCGCAGAAGCCGAGCCTAACGTGGCACGACTTCTGGAAGGCAAACGCATTGTTAAACGCGTTCATGTTCCCAACCGTATTGTTAACTTTGTAACGGCAGGCTGATGGTTCATTCCCGCTTTTTCCTACGTTCCGCGCGTCTTGCTCTGGCAATCACGCCTCTGGTTGCGTTGCCAGTTGTGCTGAGCGGTTGTGGCTTTCAGCCTCTGTATGGAGAAAGCGGGAAGAACAACGTAGATGTGAATACAGAACTCAAAGACATTTACGTTGCCAACATACCAGAACGCACTGGCCAGCAGTTGCGGCTGGCCTTGCAGCAGCAAATGTCTGCGGATGGGCCAGAAGACCCCCATAAATACACACTTATTGTGATGCCATCCTTCAATGCAGAAGCGATCGACATTCACTCAGACAACACATCTGGGCGCACCCGCATTACAGGGCATGCCCACTGGCAATTACTTACCGTAGCGCAAAACCCCACGCTGCTGGCGCAGGGTGATACCACCACAATGGATGGTTACACCAACACTTACGAACAGTATTTCGCCCAGACATTGAACAACGAAACAGCTATGGGGCGCGTAGCCCAAACCCTTGGTGAACAAATTACCCAACAGGTTTCTACGTGGTTCCGCACTCAGGCCGCTCCGGCAGTCTCGCGGGATCAAGGGCCGAAAGCCTTTTATCCTATTCCTACCGCCATGCCAGAATCAGACAAAGAAGTGCCTATGGAACAGGAAGGTGCTGATGCAATTCCAGATATGGCTACTGGGCGTGGTGGGCCGAGCCAGTATTAAGGCGACTTTTATTTCATGAAGATAGACGCCCGCAACCTATCCCGCGTTCTGGCTGATCCTGGAGCATGGCGTATTCTTCTTCTACATGGTGAAGATACAGGGCTTATTAAAGAACGCGCTCAGGACGCTGTTATCAAAATAGCTGGATCAGCAGATGATCCATTCCGGGTTGCAGTGCTTGATCGTGAAACGCATGACAAACTGATGGAAGAGGCTACGGCACTTTCTCTTATGGGTGGGCGCCGCGTGGTGCGTGTGCGTGATGCATCCGACACCGTACTCAAACCATTAGAAGCCTTTCTGGCTCAAAGCAGCGATACTCTTATTATCCTAGAAGCTCCGGGCCTTTCATCGCGCTCCAAGCTACGTAACTTTCTGGAAAAACACGCCAACTGCGCCAGTATTGGCTGTTATCCTGAAGAAGGTCGCAATCTCGAATCCTCCATTACGCGCATGCTGGCAGAACATAAGGTACGCATTGATTCTGATGCCTTGCATTGGCTGACTAGTCGGCTTGGTGCAGACCGTGCCGCAGCGCGTAGTGAAATAGAAAAATTGTGCTTGTATGCCGGTGATTCTGGCAGCCTGACGCTAGATGATGTTCGAGCAAGCATAGGAGATGCCGGTAGCGTTTCCTTGGAAGATGCTGCCTTTGCTGCCACAGAAGGCAATCGTATTGCCGCAGATACGGCCCTAGAAAGAGCATTAGCTGAAGATACAAGCCCCATTGCCATTGCGAGATCTTTTCTAGGGCATCTGCATAGGCTCCGCCGTGTAAGAGCAGCTATGGCCGCAGGGGTTAGTCGGAGTGATGCGGTTAAAGCGCTACGTCCCCCGGTTTTTTTTAAACGCACAGCAAGTTTTAACAAAGCATTAGAGTTGTGGTCTCTCCCGGCTCTTACCAAAGCTGTGGAAGAAACACAGGCACTGGAATATGCCTGCAAACAAACAGGCAGCCCCGATGCGCTGCTGTGCCGACGGTACGTTTCCACTTTAACTGCACGGGCAGCCATGCAGGCGAGACGGTAGACCTGTTCGTTTTATCACTTGTTCGTATCAACCTCTTTCAGTATACGAAAAGCGTGTGTCCGCGTAGCTCAGCAGGATAGAGCACAGGATTCCTATTTAATTGGGCACTATAATTGGAAACATTATAGTGAATCTGCTCAAAGTCGGGGAACGCTTAATCTGGAAAACAGATTGTGCCAATCCCGAGCCAAGCCTTGTACTTTAATACAGAACAAGGAAGGTGTAGAGACTGGACGGGCAGTGCCTAAGAACCTGAATTTTTAGGTTTATGGCAAAGGGACAGTCCAGACCACGAACGTTGCATGGTATCATGCAACGGCAGTGAAAACTGAAGTGGTATGAATCCTGGGGCCGTGGGTTCGAATCCCGCCGCGGACACCATTATGTATTTTTCTAGTGATTTAGACGCCTGTTGAGGCGGGTCATATATGCAGCACCCCGCCAAGCCTAGGGATCTAGCTGGGCTTGCATTGCAAGTTGGTGTGTTGGAACGCCAAAAGGCGGCTTGCGCCGCCTTTGAAGTCATTGATTTTATTTAGTAATTTTGGTTGCGGGGATAGGATTTGAACCTATGACCTTCAGGTTATGAGCCTGACGAGCTACCGGGCTGCTCCACCCCGCGGTTGTGATTGTGTTGAAATTTGTAGGGGTAGTAAGTTTTGGAAGGGTGGATTGGAAGACCTGGCGGCGACCGACTTTCCCGTGGCTTAAGCCACAGTATCATAGGCGCTGGGGGTTTTCACGGCCGAGTTCGGGATGGGATCGGGTGGATCTCTCCCCGCCATGGCCACCAGGTCATCCAGTCCACCCTGTAAGGGTGTGTGGAAGACGGTTGGTAGAAGAAGTAGGCGTATATATGGATGATTTCTGTGCACGGGCTGTCCTTTTAAGGGGACAGTAAGAGAGTGAGCCTATTGGGTGATTAGGACCAGTTAGCTGCACGTGTTACCACGCTTTCACACCTGGCCTATTAACGTGGTGGTCTACCACGACCCTCAGGGAGACCTAGTTTTGAGGTGGGTTTCCCGCTTAGATGCTTTCAGCGGTTATCCCTTCCATACTTAGCTACCCGGCGGTGCCGCTGGCGCGACAACCGGTGCACCAGAGGTATGTTCATCCCGGTCCTCTCGTACTAGGGACAAATCCTCTCAAGTCTCCAACATCCACGGCAGATAGGGACCGAACTGTCTCACGACGTTCTAAACCCAGCTCACGTACCACTTTAATCGGCGAACAGCCGAACCCTTGGGACCTGCTCCAGCCCCAGGATGTGATGAGCCGACATCGAGGTGCCAAACCTCCCCGTCGATGTGGACTCTTGGGGGAGATCAGCCTGTTATCCCTAGAGTACCTTTTATCCGTTGAGCGATGGCCCTTCCACGCGGGACCACCGGATCACTATGGCCGACTTTCGTCTCTGCTCGAGCTGTCACTCTCGCAGTCAGGCGGGCTTATGCCATTGCACTCAACAGCCGGTTTCCGACCGGCCTGAGCCCACCATCGCGCGCCTCCGTTACACTTTGGGAGGCGACCGCCCCAGTCAAACTGCCCACCATACAGGGTCCCGGATCAGGCTAACTGACCACGGTTAGACATCAGAAAAATTCAGGGTGGTATTTCAAGGATGGCTCCACAGGAACTGGCGCCCCTGCTTCAAAGCCTCCCACCTATCCTACACAGAATGTCTCTGATGCCACTGTAAAGCTGCAGTAAAGGTTCATAGGGTCTTTCCGTCTGACCGCGGATACCCCGCATCTTCACGGGGAATTCAATTTCGCTGAGCCGATGCTGGAGACAGCGGGGAAGTCGTTACGCCATTCGTGCAGGTCGGAACTTACCCGACAAGGAATTTCGCTACCTTAGGACCGTTATAGTTACGGCCGCCGTTTACCGGGGCTTCAATTCAGCGCTCTCACACCTCCTCTTAACCTTC
>NZ_CP011120.1:2682500-2799488 GCF_001628715.1 Acetobacter oryzifermentans
TCAATCCGCCTGGAGGCGCGCCCATCAGCAGATTGATCGCATTGATCTGCATAGCAATGCGCTGTTCAAACTGAGGGATAAGCGCACTTGTCCGCTCCACCTCTGAACGCGCGCTATCCACATCCAGCTCGCTGACCAAGCCGCTTTTATAACGTGATGAGCTCAATTGCAGGATTGCTGATGCTGCATCACGATTCTCTTTCGTGATGTGCAACTGTTCCTGCAAGTTACGCAGAGTCATGTAATCTGACGCCAATTCCGCCTGCCGTGCAATCAGAATACCTCGGCGCTCTTCCATAGTCGCGTTCATATACGCTTTAGCAGCTTCGTACTGCCTGCGCACACGGCCCCAAAGATCTACTTCCCAACTGGCCTGCACCCCATCCTGCCACTGATTCAGCAAAGGAATGGAGATGGAAGAGGACTGCGCAGAAAGCATTTCCCCCATACCTGTTCCAGCCGCGTTTTCACCAATACGCTCTACAATACGCTGCAACTGTTTGCTGCTATACTGCGCCCTGCGGTATGATCCAGAAGCTGCAAGATCTGGAAACCGCTCTGCTCCAGCTAGCAGTAACTGACCACGACTAACTGCAAATTGTTCAGTGGCTTGCTGTACATCAAGGTTCTGATCTGCCAGACGTTTTTCAAGCGATGTGAGTTCGGGATCATTAAAAATGGCCCACCACTGCGGATCTGGCGCTTGCGTTGTAGGAACACTCAGCATCTGTGATGTATCTTTATTTGCTGCGCGCTGCCACTGGGAGGGAGACCATGTATCCGGCTTTTTATAATCTGGCCCCACCATGCACCCCGCCAGCATGAAAACCAGCGCCAACGCGCCTGTGCGCTGTGCATTCCGTTTTGCCACCCGTTCACCCTCACCGAAAATGATATGCCTGATAGAAAATACCAGCCCTTGCACTGACCGACCAGTTCGGTCAGCATGGTAACCTACCTTCTTTCCTCTGTGCGTCAATCGCCTGATCTTTAAAGTCTGAAATCCTGATGTCCGAATCTTCCTCCGTTTCCTCCCTCACTTCTGCTTGCACGGGGGAATCAGAAGCAAAGCGAGAGCAGATTTTAAAAGGGGCTTACAACGTGTTTGCTGAACACGGTTACGAAGGCGCCAGCATGTCTGCCATTGCACGGGAGGCTGGTGTTTCTAAGGGCACATTATATAATTATTTCACCAATAAAGCTGATCTCTTTGGGGCTTTTGTAGAAAAATGCTGCCGGGAAAAACTCCCCCCTGCCTTGGCTCCCGTACAAAAAGAGGCATCCCCCAAAGAAACACTTACAGCCGTAGCCCGTGCCATGGTGCAACTGATTACGCAGCCTGAAAGCTTGATGCTTTACAGGATGATTGTTTCTGAGGCCCCGCACTTCCCGCAACTTGCAACCATCTTTTGGTCTCATGGCCCACGCATTGCCATTGAAACTCTGTCTAACTGGATTCGCGAACAAACCCTGCGCGGCACATTAAAAACAGATGATCCTGTTTTTGCTGCAGAGCAGTTTTTCTCACTTTGCCAGACACGAATTGCGCATAGAAAGCGCTTCAACATGCCCTATGACAACATGACTGAGGACGAAGAAAAAATCATTCATGCCTCTGTAAACATGTTTCTGGCCACTTATGGCACATAAAATACCCACTAAAAACAAACCCCGCACACATGATTGTATGCGGGGCTGCTTAAGCAAATAGCTTGGGAGCAAAGATTTATTTCTTCAGCTCTTCAACCAACTGCGGCACAACTTCAAACAAGTCAGCTTCCATTCCATAATCAGCAACCTGGAAAATGGGAGCTTCTGGGTCTTTATTGATCGCCACAATCACGCGGCTATCTTTCATGCCAGCAAGATGCTGGATAGCTCCGGAAATACCGAAGGCCATGTAGAGTTCAGGCGCAACAATCTTGCCTGTCTGCCCCACCTGATATTCGTTCGGCACAAAACCAGAATCCACAGCAGCGCGAGATGCCCCAATAGCTGCACCCAGAGCATCTGCCAGTGGGTCTAACGTATGGAATTTTTCTTCGCTCTGCATTCCGCGCCCACCGGACACCACCACACGGGCTGTTTCCAGATCTGGACGTTCAGAATCAGATAGCTGCACAGCTTCAAACTTAGAAACTGCTGGCGCATCCACTGCTTCCACAGCTTCTACCGGAGCATTGCCGCCCGTAGATGCTGCTGCATCAAAGGAAGCATTGCGCACTGTCAGCACTTTTTTAGCATCTGAGGATTTGACCGTAGCCAGAGCATTGCCTGCATAAATGGGGCGCACAAATGTTTCTGCATCCACAATGCGAACAACGTCTGGAATAGGCTGCACATCCAGCAGAGCAGCTGCTCGTGGCAGCACGTTTTTGCCCGTGGCGCCCGCAGCCGCAACGATATGATCGTACCGGCCTGCCAGAGAAACAATAAGAGCAGCCAGAGGTTCAGCCAGTTCATGTGCATAGCGTGCATCTGCTGCGTGCAGCACCTTGGCAACGCCCGGCACAGCAGCCGCAGCCTGCGCGATGGAGGCATCACCCGCCACCAGCACATGCACTTCACCCAACTGGGTAGCTGCCGTTACAGCAGACAGAGCGGCCTTTCTGATCTGGCCTTCTTCATGATCCAGAAGAACAAGAGCGGTCATGATCAGATCACCTTTGCTTCGTTACGCAGTTTTTCCACCAGTTCCGCAACGGAACCAACCTTGATGCCAGCCTTGCGTTCCGGCGGCTCAGCCACGGAAACAACACTTAGGCGGGGTGTCATATCCACACCCAGCTCAGCGGCTTCAATGGTTTCCAGCGGCTTTTTCTTGGCCTTCATGATGTTCGGCAAAGACGCATAGCGTGGCTCGTTCAGGCGCAGGTCGGCCGTGATGATAGCGGGAAGCGTGAGGGAAACTTCCTCCGTGCCACCATCAATTTCACGGCTAACACGTGCATGGCCATCAGCAATTTCTACCTTGCTGGCAAATGTGCCCTGCCCCCAGCCAAGCAGGCCAGCAAGCATCTGGCCTGTGGCGTTCATGTCATCATCAATGGCCTGCTTGCCCAGAATAACCAGACCGGGCTCTTCCTTTTCAACCAGCTTACGCAGCACTTTGGCTACGGCCAGAGGTTCAGGGCTTTCTTCTGACAGAACGAGAATGGCGCGGTCTGCACCCATAGCCATGGCAGTGCGCAGCGTATCCTGCGCTTTCTGAACACCAACAGAAACCACAACAACTTCAGAAGCAGCGCCTTTTTCACGCAGGCGCACGGCTTCTTCCACCGCGATTTCATCAAACGGGTTCATGGACATCTTGACGCCAGTGGTATCAACACCACTGCCATCTGCCTTCACACGCGGTTTGATGTTGTAATCAACAACCCGCTTTACAGGTACAAGTATCTTCATGACTTCTTTCGCTTGCAGACGCAGGATGGTTCGGACGCAGCCTTACCGTACTTTACTCCAAATTCACATACCGGCCGGATAATTAGGACCACCACCACCTTCTGGCGTAGTCCAATCTATATTCTGGGCGGGATCCTTGATGTCACACGTTTTGCAGTGCACGCAGTTCTGGGCATTGATCTGCAAATGTGGATTTGTGGCTTCGTCTGCCACTTCATACACTCCAGCGGGGCAATAACGGCTTTCCGGCGCACGGAAAACATCCCAGTTCACCGGCTTCCACAGGCTGGGGTTGCGCAGGCGCAGATGCACCGGCTGATCTTCCTCATGATTCGTAGCAGACAAGAAGACCGAAGAAAGACGATCAAACGTTAGCTTGCCATCGGGCTTCGGATAGAACGGCTTTTCAGACAAAGAAGCAGGCTTAAGGGTATCGCTATCTTCATGCTTAAAGTGCAGTGTCCACGGGGCACGGCCACGCAGCAACATGGCATCAATAGCCGCGTACACGGCACCACCCTTGGCACCAAAATGCGCAAAAGCCGGACGAATATTGCGGGCAGAACGTAGTTCTGGCCACAACCATGAACGCCGCACTTTTTCTGTAAATACGCCGGGTTCAACACGGTCGGTTTTTATGGCTTCTACAACGGCTTCTGCCGCCAGCATGCCGGACTTCATCGCTGTATGGGTGCCCTTGATTTTAGGCACGTTCAGGAAGCCAGCAGAATCCCCAATCAGAGCGCCACCGGGGAAAGTTAGGCGCGGGATAGCCTGCAACCCACCTTCAGAAAGAGCACGTGCACCGTAAGAGATGCGACGACCACCTTCCAGATGCTGGCGGAAAGCCGGATGCAGCTTGATCCGTTGCATTTCTTCAAAAGGAGAAAGCCACGTATTGGCGTAATCCAGCCCAACCACAAAACCATAGGACACCAGATTTTCGCCAAAGTGGTACAACCATGCACCACCATAAGTGCTGTCATCCAACGGCCAGCCAAAGCTATGCTGCACCAAACCGGGGCGATGTTTTTCCGCCGGAATTTCCCACACTTCCTTAATGCCAAGGCCGTATGTTTGTGGGTCCACATCCTTGCGCAGATCGTAATGCCCCATCACCTGCTTGGTCAGAGAGCCTCGGCACCCTTCTGCAAACAAGGTGTAACGGGCACGCAGTTCCATACCGGGCTGGTAATTGGGGCCGGGCGTGCCTTCTTTGGTTACACCCATGTCTCCCGTTACAACACCAACCACGCGGTTACGCTCGATAATTACATCGGCACCGGCAAAACCTGGATAGATTTCCACGCCCAGTTCTTCTGCCTGCGTGGCTAACCAGCGGCAGACTTCCCCAAGGCTGACAATATAATTGCCGTGGTTGGCCATGTGCGGCATGACTTTATCCAGCAGGGGCACGCGCAGGCTGCCCGTTTCGGTCAGATACAACATATCTTCCGATGTTACCGGCGTGTTCAGCGGCGCACCACGTTCCTTCCAATCAGGAATGAGTTCTGCCAGTGCGCGGGGTTCAATAACGGCCCCGGAAACAATATGCGCCCCGATCTCGCTGCCTTTTTCAATCAGGCAGACGCTCAGATCTGGAGAAAGCTGGCGTAGGCGAATTGCAGCAGCCAACCCAGCCGGGCCGCCCCCAACAATAACGACATCAAATTCCATCGATTCCCGCACAGGCTCGCTCATTCCCGTTTCATCCCCGTTTAAAGATATGCTGCTTCCCTAAACCCGATTTGGCGCAGAATTGCAAAAACGGGCACGCAGGCCCGTTCTGCCAGAAACAGCCATGTCAGAAAAATTAGTGCTGAACAGAGCGCGGCCCAAACGCCAGTTCGTGCACTGCCCGCCAGTTCTGATCAACAAAATTAACAATCAATGTGCGACGCGTACCTTTAATGGGCCGCTTTACAAAACCGTGCCATGTTTTGTCAGACGGAATAAAAAGCACAGCCGAATTAAATGCCCCAGAAGCACGCGCAACTGATTTGCCATCTGGAGTCATCAAATCTGTCCCCAGTTCATCAGCCCCTTCCCCAGTGGAAAGGGAGATAAGCAGGGTAAGTTTTTTAGCCCCAATATCTGTATGTGGCTCTAACCAGAAACCATCCGAATCCAGACACAATTCCAGACGCAGCGCTGCTGTATCCAATTTTACATTACAGACACGTTCAAACGCATGCCGCATGGCATCACTATCCAGCAAATGCGCCATACGGTTTAAGCGCTCATCTTGCTGACGAACCGCGGGATCAACAAACACGCGAGACTTGTTCCGTGTTTCACGCCGACCGCCCACATCCCCTGCAATAGCCGACTCGCCTGGATCCCATGCCAATAATGCCTTGCAGGCATCTGGCTCCAGCACATTTGCCAACATCCAATGTGGAAAAGGGTGAGAAGCCACTGGCGTTTGCGCCAGCAAATTTGGCAGAGAGAATGTCCCGCTCTGATCGGGAGCAGTGGCATCAGGACTCATGGCGTCCGATCCTTCAGCTGTCACAGAATATCGGCTGGATAAAGGCAGCGCTATGGCTGTCTTGCATAGCTCCCTTTCATGGGAAGCTTTCCTTCCTTGCGCCAAAATACTGGCACAATCAAGGCTTGGTTCTACTTAAAGGGCAGCGGAAAACTGTGGTGCAGCACCTTGCCCTGTTGCCTGTGCCTGCTGCTGCAAAGCACGCCGCCGCGTATCAAACACAGCAGCCACATGCCTTACAAAAGGCCGCCCAAACGCAGTAACACTGATGTTCTGGCCATCAATCTTCACCAACTCATCCTGCTCAAATGGACGAAGTTGTGCAAGCTCTTCAGAAAAATCATACCCCTGCCCTACAGCGGCAAGGTCAACAGCCATATCGCACATAATGCGTTCAATAATGGCCCCGCGCAGTTTGTCATCTTCCGTAAAAGCAACGCCACGCGCTACCGGGAGAGAATCGGAATTTTCAGCCATTGCCCGCGCATAAGCGGCCACACTTGTAATGTTCTGGGCAAATCCAGCAGGCAACATGGAAATGGCCGAAGCCCCCATCCCTAACAAAACAGGGCAGGAATCTGTTGTATAACCCTGAAAGTTACGATGTAGCGCCCCAGCTTTGGCTGCTTTAGCCAAACCATCTTCTGGTAGAGCGTAATGATCTAACCCTATGGGTTGGTAGCCCTGTGCCTGCAAAACCCGATCTATTTCCGCCCGCTGCGCCAGTCTTTCATCAGACTTCGGCAAGGAGGCTTCCGGGATCAGGCGCTGCCGCTTTTGCTTCCACGGCACATGCGCATACCCAAATACCGCCAGCCGATCTGGCCGTAAGGAGGCAATTTTAAGCGCCGTTGCGCCCACGCTTTCTACTGTCTGGTAAGGTAAGCCGTAAATCAGATCAATATTCACGCCAGACACACCAGCGGCACGCGCTGCCTGAATACTTGCTTGCGTCTGCTCAAAAGACTGATGACGACCACACGCTTCCTGCACCCGAGGCTCCAGATCCTGCACGCCGAGGCTAATACGGGTAAAACCCAAATCACCTAGCAACGCAGGATAATCCTGCGGCACATGCCGAGGATCAAGCTCCATCGCCAATTCGGCTTGTGGATCAAACTGAAAAAATGTTCGGATAGAGCGTATAATCTGCCGCAAAGCATGCGGAGGCAAAGTGGTAGGCGTGCCGCCACCAAACTGCACATGCTTTACTGTGCGTTGTTCCCCCACAAGGGCCACAATACGGCGCATTTCCTCACGCAGAAGATCACCGTAAGCTAAGCGCCCATCCTCATGCCGCATAACGGATGTGTTGCACCCACAAAACCGGCAGAGTTCATCGCAAAAAGGAACATGAAAATAGAGGGAGACAGGTTCATTCTCAGGCAGTGCTTTCAACCAACCTGCAACCTGTTGGGGGCCGACCGCTTCCGTAAAGCTGGCTGCGGTCGGGTAACTTGTATAGCGCGGCAGATTCCCACCGTAGCGGGAAATCAGATCAGATACGGATACCGCGCCCATAATGTGCCTTAGAACCGGTAAGCGATACCGGCGGAAACCACTGTCGGATCCAGAGATTCGTGTGCTTTCACCTTCAGGCTTTCTGCCGGGTTTTCAACCCAAGCATGCATACGCACGAACATCTGTTTGACATCTGCGTTGAAGAACCAGTTGCCCACGATCTGGTAATCGAAACCAACGTTAACAGACGGGCCTCCGGTGAAGCCAGCGTTCAGCTTGGTCAGACCCAGAGCAGAACCACGGTTGCCATTCATGTTGTGGAACCACATAGCCGTTGCACCCACACCCACATATGGGTTGAAGCGCTTATGCGGGCGGAAATGCCAAGCGAATGTTAGCGTTGGGGGCAGAACCCATGCGCTACCAACATCCAGCTTGCGGGGGCCACCCAGAGAAGGCACATCGCTACCCAGCGCAGCCACTTCATGACGGGTGCTGGTGGCAATCAGATCAACAGACAGGTTGTCTGTGATGAAGTATTCCACCGTCAGTTCCGGCATGGCCTGATTGGTGGTGGAAAGATGCGTGTTGTTCAATGGCAGATGGTTCAGACCAAGGCCAGGAGCTGTCAGCCAAGCCTTGCTATCACGATCCTGCGGCAGAACGCCCACACCGGACAAACGGATCATGAAGTCCCCACGGCCAAGACCGATTTTTGTGCTGGCGCAGGTTTCAAACAAGCCACAATGCCCCGCACCCGGCTTTGGTGCATCGGGAATGCGCTGCATGACCGGTGCATTCACATATGCAGCGTTAGGAGCTGTTGTCTGAGCTTTGGCGGTACCGGCCAGAGCGGCAACGCCAGCCACCACTGCCGTAAAAAGGGAACGGAACTTGACCATGCCTGTGTGTCTTTCCACTGCGCTAGAGAACAATATCTGAAGCGGGAAAAATCATGCGCGCGTTCTTCCAGCCTTGATTTAGATCAAATCCCACACATCTCCGCCCCATATGCGACAATACTGTGTCATTTTAACCACAGCGCATTTTAAGGCCTATAGCTAGGGCAAATTGTAACCAATCCACCCCAGACAACTGCGCATTATTGATTTATATCAACAAGGACATAATAGTTACGCCACATATTCCTTTTCTTTCCGGTCCAGCACGTTCGCCATAATGCTGAAGGTACCGGGTTTTCCGGATTCTGCTTCCATGCCACCTTCTCCTTCCGCTCAGGCACTTCATCCCGTTGGCAAACGCACCGGACGCACAGATACCGATTCCACTCGATGTTTGATGTGCAAGGTGCGCGAGTATAACCTGTGCAGCAGCATAGAAGATCAGGATGTGGCGGTTTTGGCACACGCCACACGTCAGATTTCCTTGCCTCCGGGCACGGCAGTTATTGAAGAAGGCACACCGGCATCTGCTTTTTTCAATGTTATTAGCGGCACAGTTAAACTGTTTAAATCTCTACCAGATGGACGCCGCCAGATTACCGGATTTGCAGATGCAGGCCAGTTTGTTGGCCTTAGTAACTCACGCACCTATTCTTTTGGGGCAGAAACCGTAAGCACTGTATTATTGTGCCGCTGCACACATGCGCAGATAGAAAATTTATTGGCCGAATACCCAGGATTTGCCCGCCATCTCCTCTCGGCTGTCACGCATGAATTAGCTGATGCACAGGAACAGATGCTGCTGTTAGGGCGCAAAACCGCCAAAGAAAAAGTTGCCAGCTTTCTTCTAGACCGGATCAAACAATATCACCGCACCTATCCGCATGATCCCGATGCAGAAACCACAGCTTCTGTGCCCATGACACGTGTGGATATTGCAGACTATCTGGGACTGACAATTGAAACGGTAAGCCGCACCATCAGCGCCCTCCGCCGTGATAAAATTATTTCGGGCACAGAAAATCACTGCATCCGCATTCTTTCCCTGCCCAATCTGCAAGACATCGCTTACGGCCTTAAATCCATTTAGCCCATAAAAGAAAAAGGCTGGCCCATTTCTGAACCAGCCTTTCCAACGATTCGGATAACCTCAATTTTTTAGTTATCGTCGTCATCACCGCCATCATCAGATGACGGGGCATTATTACTGCCATCTGGAGAGATCGCGATAAACAGAGACTGATTATCGCGCATAACCCGCAACAACACAGGCTTTTTAGACGCCAGTGCGGCCTTTACGCTGGCCACCGCCGCCCGCGGGGAATCCACAGCCTGACTGCCAATTGCCTGAATGACATCTCCTGGCCGAATACCCGCCTGATCTGCCGGGGAACCAGGATCAACGTCACTCACAACAACGCCGCGCACATCTGCCGAAAGCCCCAACTGCTGGCGCACATCGCGAGAAAGGGGTGCCAAGGCAATACCAAGCCGCTGGCCACGTGCAACATCCGTATTGCTGCCGCTGCTGCCATCACTGGAAGCAGTTTTCAGATCTCCGATTGTAACGGCAGCTGTCTGGGCTTTACCGCCACGTAGATAACCGATTGTAGCCTGCTTACCCGGTGCCATAGACGCCACGCGCACAGCCAGATCATGTGGGTTGCTGACTTTCTGCCCATTAAAATCGGTAATCACATCTTCCGATTTCAGGCCAACTTTTTCAGCCGGACTACCGGGGCTTACGCTTGCAACCAGCGCACCCACTGGCGGTGCCCCCGGTGTGGAGGGAGCCGGCAAACCAAGGGCGCGCGCCATAACAGGAGAAATAACCTGTGCATTTACGCCCAGATAGCCGCGCACCACATGCCCCGTTTTGCGAAGCTGCTCGACCACATTGCGCACGGTATCCGATGGAATCGCAAACCCGATGCCAATAGACCCCCCGCCAGAAGGTGAGAGAATGGCGGTATTCACCCCAACAACCTTACCGTCCTGCGTAAACAGCGGGCCGCCGGAATTCCCACGATTAATGGGCGCATCAACCTGAATGAAGTTATCGTAAGGGCCTTCGTTAATATCTCGGCCACGGGCAGAAACAATACCAGCCGTAACAGTGCCACCCAGCCCATACGGATTGCCAACGGCAATCACCCATTCACCGGGCTGCACATCATCTGATTCCCCCAGTTCAATAAAGGGTAGTTTTTCAGACGTTGTCACCTTCAGAAGCGCCAGATCGGTTTTGCCATCACGCCCTACCACCTTGGCAGGCAGCGTTGTGCCATCATCCAATGTTACCGTAACCTTGGTGGCGCCTTTGACCACATGGTTGTTGGTCACCACGTAACCATCGGCTGAAATCACAAAGCCGGAGCCTCTGGCCTCAATCGTCTGATGAGAAGGCTGCGGCATCATCTGGAAAGGAAACGGGAACGGGAAAGGCATGCCGCCCATACCGCCGCCATCCCCTTCCACGGCATCTGCCCGGATCATGGATGTAATAGACACCACGGCCGGCTTAACCTGCTTAACCAGACTGACAAAATCCGGAATACGCTGAGAAGTGGGGGTGTTCGGCTTAATAACACTATCAGCTTCTGCGCGTGCTGGCGTGCTGCACCAGGGAGCGGCGGCCGTTACCAATACACAGCTTGCCAGAAGGGCTGAGAGCCAATTACGGCGTCTGTTCCGCGCCCAAACTTTTGTCACAGATTTTCCCGACATCACGACTTCGACTGTTCCTTGTTTTATCCCGACAGGACAATTCCCGGACGGTCCAAACACCCCTCTCTGGCAGCCACCACAGATTGCCCAGAGTTTACAGTGCCTTACGCCTACAACGCTAACATGGTTTCTCAACCAAGAAAAAAAAGCTGTCTCTTTGATAATTTCACAAGATGTTATCGGCAGCGTAATGTCTGGAAAAAAGTTTTCAGCATTTCCGCCGATTCCTGCTCCCTTACGCCGCCTATAACTTCCATACGATGTAAGGTTTCGGGGCGATGCGGCAAGCGTGCACCGTGCTCTACGCCACCGCCTTTGGGGTCATACGCGCCAAACACCACCCTCCCCAGCCGAAAGTGCGCCATAGCCGCCGCGCACATAGGACATGGTTCAAGCGAGACAAATAAGGTGCAGTCTGCCAGCTTTTGCCCCTGCCGCTGTTGCACGGCTTCGCGCATGACCAACATTTCAGCATGAGCTGATGGATCATGCAGCTCTTCAACGCGGTTACCTGCCTGCGCCAACACTTTTCCGGCGCTATCTAACAGCACGGCCCCCACCGGCACTTCTCCGTTTGCAGCAGCAAGATGCGCCTGCCACAACGCCAGCTCCATGCCGTTTTGTTTAGTCATGCCGTATGCTCACGAAATGTTACTCTCTACCATCCGAAACGTTCAGGTTTTTTTCGCTTTTATCTACTAGAAAATATCCAGATTCTTCTTGCAATCGTGCATGCTTTTTTGTCATCCTGCCTTAAAGGAGCCTTAATCTGTTCTGTAACAGAGCGTGAGGGTGCCTTTGGGGTTGTTTTTCAAGCATACCAAACCCGATTGAGGAGGGTCAGAAACATGCATAGCCTGTCTTTCATTCTGGCTGCTGCGGCCATTGGATTTGGTCTCGCCATTGCAGACGGTGTCAATTACGAACCGGCAACCTTGGCGCCGCCCCCCACCGCCACCAAAACGCTTCCTATCAGTATTCCTTCCTTTCTATCTCGCTAACAAGGCAAGTCAGAAACAGATTGGCCGCACGAGTTTTTGTTTCCCGCGCCAGTACTTTGCTACATACCCCTGAAAGAACGGTATTGCCTCTCTTCCTCCTCCGTTCTTTCAGGATAGTGGCATATGATAGAAAAACGTCCCGTTATTGGTATTACGCTTGATTTGGAAGATGGCGGTGAAGGCCGTTATTCCCGCTTCAAATGGTATGCCATGCGGGAAAATTATATGTCTGCCGTTTCCACCGCAGGCGGGCTGCCTGTTGCGTTGCCTTTGTTTCCGCAGCTTTGTGCCGATTACATGCACCTGCTGGACGGATTGATTATAACGGGTGGCGCATTTGATATTGATCCCTCTTTATATGGGGAAACGCATGTGCACCCCACCGTAAGCCTGCGCCCTCGCCGCACGCAGGCTGAGGCTGCTTATCTGGCTGAGGCCTTACAACGTGATATGCCGGTTTTAGGTATATGCGGTGGCATGCAACTTATAGCCGTGGCCCTTGGCGGCAGCCTGATCCAGCACATTCCAGAAGAATGCCCCACAGCCCTTCCGCACGAACAGCCAAACCCACGGGATGAAGCAAGCCACAGTGTAACGGTCACGCCGGATACCTTATTGGCCCGTATTACGCACAACCCCGCACGTATTGGCGTTAATTCATCCCACCATCAGGCTGTCAAAACACCGGGAAGATGCATTATTAACGCTGTAGCAGAAGATGATATTATTGAGGGGATTGAAGATCCCACACATTCTTTCTGCCTTGGGGTGCAATGGCACCCGGAATTTGGCATAGACCCCGCAGACAAAGCACTTTTCAAAGCCTTCATACAGGCAGCAGGAGATTCAGCGTGACGCAGGAAACCCGAGGGGAACGCATAGCAAAATGGCTGGCCCGCAGTGGCGTTGCCAGCCGCCGTGATGCGGAGCGCATGATAGAGGAAAACCGCATCCGCCTGAATGGCCAGCCGGTAACACACCCTGCCACCTTTGTAACAAATGGCGATATTGTGCAGGTTGATGGAGAACCCGTTTCAGCCCCGGAACGCACCCGTTTGTGGCGTTACCATAAGCCAGATGGCTTGGTGACAACGCACAAAGACCCGGAAGGTCGGCCTACGGTTTTTGCCTCCCTGCCAGAGGGTATGCCACGCGTTATCAGCGTTGGACGCCTTGATCTGAACAGTGAAGGACTGCTGCTACTCACCAATGATGGCGAGCTAGCCCGCAGGCTGGAACTTCCCTCCAACGGCTGGCTACGCCGCTACCGAGTGCGCGTCTTTGGCGTGGTGGATGAAGAACGCTTGGCAAGCCTTGCCCAAGGCAGCGTGTTTGATGGTGTGCGTTACGGCCCTATCCATGCTGTTCTGGATTCGCGCAAGGGTGACAATGCGTGGCTGACAGTTTCCCTCAAGGAAGGGAAAAACCGTGAAATCCGTAAGGTAATGGCGGGCATGAACCTGCACGTCAGCCGCCTGATACGCACCAGTTATGGGCCTTTTCAGCTTGGCACTTTGCTGCGCCGTGAACTGGAAGAAGTTTCTCCCCGCGTGCTGCGTGATCAGCTCCCCAAAGCAACAGAAAAGACCCCAACCACCCAGCGCGCACCTGCAAAACAGGCAGATTAATGGTTCGGATTATTGCTGGCAGCCGTAAAGGGCGACTACTAACAGCCCCCACAGGACAGACCACACGCCCCACGGCAGACCGTGTACGGCAGGCCTTGTTTGATATGCTGCTACATGCACCTTGGGGTGGGCCTACACTTATCTCAGGTGCGCATGTGCTGGACGCATTTGCTGGCACAGGCGCATTAGGGCTGGAAGCGCTTTCTCGCGGTGCAAGCCATGCGACTTTTTTCGAAACCAGTCACCCGGCCCTAGCCGCGTTACGGGCCAATATTCAAGCCTGCAAATGGGAAGATAGCTGCACCGTGATTGCGCGGGATGTCATCTCCCCACCGGCCTGCACGGCCTCGGCTAGATTGGTGTTTCTAGATCCCCCCTATCACCAGAAGCTGCCTGAGCGCGCCCTCAAAGCCCTACAAAGCAAAGGCTGGATTGCTCCAGACGCCATTGCGGTTATTGAAACAGGGCGTGAGGAAGCTTTACCTTTTTCCACCCAAGAAGAAGCGTTAGAAACGGCAAGCACACCTATTTTTCTAGCAGAACGCCAACATGGCGCAGCCCGATTTTCTATCTGGCGGCTTTAAGCTTTCACCTGTTCAGCCAGTGCGCTACATAGGCAGAACGAAAACGGATTTTACGCAAACAAAAGGTAACGGCATTCATGGCTGGCAGCGTTAACAAGGTTATTCTGGTCGGCAATCTGGGCAAAGACCCCGAAGTGCGCTCCAGCCAGAGCGGTGCAAAGATTGTTTCCTTCTCTCTGGCCACCAGCGACACATGGAATGACCGCGCATCTGGTGAACGGCGTGAACGCACAGAATGGCATCGCGTAGTCATTTTTAATGAACGGCTGGCAGATGTGGCCGAACGTTTCCTGCGCAAAGGCCGCAAGGTTTATCTGGAAGGCTCCCTGCAAACCAGAAAATGGACAGATCAGGGTGGTCAGGAACGCTATACAACGGAAGTGATTATTGACCGCTTCCGTGGTGAGCTGGTGCTGCTGGATAGCCGCAATAGTGGCGAAGGTGAAAGCGAAGGCGGCGGTGGCTTTAGCGGTGGAAGTGGCAGCAGCTACGGTGGCTACAACAGTGGAGGCAGCGGTAGTGCTTATGGCGCGCCATCATCCGCACCACGCCAGCCGCCAGCGCAGCGCAGCGGCGGCAATAACTCCGGCGGCTGGGATGCATCTGGCGGCAACGGAGATCTTGATGACGAAATCCCGTTCTAATCAACCCAACTGATTGGAGGCTGGCTGCACTATCTTATGGCCAGCCTTATCCATTCCAGACATGCCTCTTGCTGTTTCTTCCCCATTCCGTATTAAGCTGGCTGGATATCTCACAGCAGCAGGTTTGGTGTGTCTGAGTATCTTCCCATTTTTTCTATTCTATAGCCGCGCCCTTTCGGACACGTTTGCTTCTATCATCGGGGGGCTGTTTCTGTTGCACAGTGTCCTGTTGCAGGACTGGCAATGGATTAAACAACCGTGGCTTAAACTGGCCGCATTATTTTGCGGATTATGCCTGCTTTCTTCCATGCATGTTGGCATTACGGGGGAGTGGGTGCAGGCGCTTTGCCTGCCTCGGCTTTTTCTGTTTTGCGTGGCACTACAATGCTGGCTTCTTACCACTAAAGCACAACGCATGTGGCTGGAACGAATCTGCTTACTGGCCTCTTTGTGGCTGATAAGCCAATGCTGGCAACAGTATCTAACCGGCACAAATCTGATGGGAATGCCGCGCTGGGGTGATGGCAGCCTGACAGGGCCATTCACAAAACCCCGCGCGGGGTTTACGCTGCTGATGCTGTTTTTTCCCGGCATTATGCCAAGCGTTTTACGCCTGTTACGCCAAAATAAGCTGAAATACTGGGTTCTTGGCTGTGCGCTTCTGTTGCTGGGCGTTACAACCATGGTGCTGATCGGCCAGCGTATGAGCTGTGTGCTGCTCTTTTTTGGGCTGTCTCTTACGGCATTTATCTTTCCCCGCTTTCGCCTGCCCTTTGGCCTCATTCTTGCGTGCGCTGGTGGATTGATTGCCTGCTTGCCTGTCATCTCTCCGCCTGTTTACGCCAAACTTGTCCTAAAATTTTCTAATCAGTTGCATCATTTTGCCCAAAGCGACTACGGCAAGCTTTTCCGCTCCGCCATTGCTATGGTTGCCCAACACCCTTGGACGGGGCTGGGTATGGATGGCTTTAGGAATTTCTGCCACGTCCCTATCCAAACACATGCCTTATCTTTTCTAGGCATAGAAACGCTTACAAATGATACGGATCGGGGCTGTAATATTCATCCGCACAACTATTATCTGCAAGTTGCCACAACGGCTGGTTTACCGGGCCTTGTGGCATTTATAGGTTTGGCTTTTCAATGGGTGCGCATTGGCTGGCGAGCGCTGGATGTAGAACATCATCCGCAGCAAGCCATGCTCTTTGTAGCCTGTTGCATTCTGTTATGGCCCATTACTTCAACCAGCGCTGTTTTTTCTTTCCCCACTGCGGGGTGGATTTTTATGTTTGTTGGTTGGCTTATAGCAGCATCAAGCTCACAAAAACGTGCATAATTTTGTTAAGAAAGCGTTTATAAAAACGGGAACTTTCTTAAAATATTTTTTCATTACTCATTTTAAATGCAGTCTTTTCTTACTCTTACTTTATCCTTTGTCGCTTTTCTGCGTTTTAGCCCCATAAAATTGTTGGCGGGTGAGCGGGATGCCGCTATAAGCCGCGTCATTCTTTCAAGGCAGGCTGCCTGTCATTGCAAAGGCTGACGACAGACATGATTACCTTACCGCCAGATTATCGCCCCTCTGAAGATGAAGAGTTCATGAATCCCCTTCAGACGGAGTACTTCCGGCAGAAATTGCTTAAATGGCGCGCCGACCTTCTTAAAGAAGCAGGAGATACGCTTGCCAGCCTTTCTGAAGGCGGCATCCATGAAGCTGATATTACTGACCGTGCCAGTGTGGAAACAGACCGTGCACTGGAACTGCGTACGCGAGACCGTGCCCGCAAGCTGATTGGCAAGATCAACCTTGCTTTGCAGCGAGTTGAAAACGGCACATATGGTTACTGTGAAGAAACGGGTGAGCCCATTGGCCTGAAACGGCTGGAGGCACGCCCCATTGCCACACTTTCCATTGAAGCGCAGGAGCAGCACGAGCGCATGGAAAAAACCCACCGCGACGATTAATTTTTTCGTCTTTTTTACCGTATCTGGTCTTGCGGCGTTCCGCGCGAACAGCTAGAACGCCCGCAGACTAAGCTGCTGTAGCTCAGTGGTAGAGCACTCCCTTGGTAAGGGAGAGGTCGACAGTTCAATCCTGTCCAGCAGCACCAGTCTCTCCCTTAATACTTTATAAGAATTGCTGTTTCTGTGCTGCGTTGTGCAAAACAGGAAGCTGTTCGCCTTTTAGATGGCTGCCCTTACCACCTTAAATCTACCTTGCCAGATGCCGGAAAATGGCATCTCCATTTTCAAAAAACTTCTCTTTACTGAACTTTTCCAGCACAAATTGCCTTGCATTCTGACCAACCTCAGCAAGCTGCCCTGGCTGCGCAAGAACTGTTGCCAATGTATCGGCCAACATAATCGGGTTTTCTGGCGGCACCTTCCACCCGGTTACATTTTCTACAATAGACCGATCCATCTCCCCCACCTCACTGCCAATAACAGGCAAGCCTGCCTGCATGGCCTCATGCATGGCGATACAGAATCCTTCGCGCCGAGATGGCTGAAGATAAAGATGCTGGGTGTATAGAAAATCCTGCGATGAAGATGCAAAGCCTGAAAAACGAATATTCGTGAGCTTTAATTCTTTTGCCATCTGCTCAAGATGAGCCCGCTCCTGCCCTTCTCCTGCAACAGTCACTTCAAACGCAGGCAAGGATGTATAGGCCTGAAGGCGCTTAAGGGCTGCGCAGAGAATATCGTAACCTTTGGCAACATGCAGCCGCCCAAGTGAGCCTGCACGAATCACCTCTCCCTGCGTCCAAGGCTGTGCTGGCTGAATATCCGGCAAAGCTTGAAAAACCGGCCAAGACATAACTTTATTTGCCGACAGTTTGAGGCGTGCGCGCGTAATATCTGCCACGCATTCCGAATCACATACCCATAATTTTGAAAGCGATTTGGCTGCCCGTAAAAGACGAATATTTCCCGGTTTCAAAAACGCATTGTGTTGCCAACTGATAACCGGCACCCGCAAGCTGCGCCCAACTTGCTGCCCGATCAAAGTAGAGCGTGTTAAAGACGTCCAAATCTGGGTGGGTTGCCACGCAGCCAGTTTACGGCGTAACCATAAATATGCTTGGAGGTGATCGCTTTCTCCACCTTCTCTAATGTGTATATCCAGCCCCGCAGCTTGGAGCGCTGGCTCTGCCCGTTTATCCCGTGGGGTCAGCACAAAAACGCCAACATCACACCCACGCGCACGAAAAAAACCCGTAATGGAAGGCACCATAGCGCCCGTGCCACCACCTTCTAGCGAGTTAATAACGTAGGCAATTTTTTTAGGGTACAGCACGCCATCAGCTCCTGCGCAGAGAAACACTAAAACCCATCTGTTCAGAACTGATTAGGTAAGCAAAAAACTGTTTCCAGTAAAAAGGCAGCACCTTCAAACTTTGAAAAATGCTGCCTTGGCAAGATTATCTGTGACCACCACCAGGGCCACCACCGCCACCGGGACCGCCATGACCACCCGGACCACCACCACCGGGACGACCGCCGCCTCCGGGGCCGCCAGGGCCACCACCTGGTGGGCGACCACCACCACCGCCTGGGCGTGGGCCAGGGCCAAAGCCACCGGGGCCACCATGCCCACCGGGTCGGCCACCGGGGCCAAAACCTGGGCGAGGCCGCGGGCCTCGGCCACCACCGCCCCAACGGCCATAACCATAATAATCATCATATACGGGGCCATAGCCTGAATACCCGTATGGATAATACAGGCCGCCATCACCATAATAGGGGCCACCGCATGCGCTTAGGCTGCACAACAGCCCCAAAGCAGACAGTTTTAACGCCAGTTTTTTCACGGTCGCCTCCTTATCGGTCTATCAGGCTGAACCCCCAACCTTCACCAGAACATGATGTTTTTTACCAGCAGAAAGTTTGATGGCTCCATCCACCATATCCTGCTGTGTAATCAGCCTATTTTCATCTTGTATCACATCATTATTAAGGCGCGCCCCGCCACCTCGTACCAAACGCCGAGCTTCCCCATTTGTTTTAACCAACCCTGCTTCTGCAAACAGGCGAAAAACTGGAATGCCTGCGGCCATATCGGCCTCTGCCACTTCATGCACCGGCAGATCTGCCGCAGCTACGCGGCCTTCTTCAAACGTCTGGCGGGCAGCTTCTGCCGCAGCCAAGGCCGCATTGCGTCCATGACATAGAGCCGTTGCTTCTGTTGCCAGAACTTTCTTGGCTTCGTTAATTTCCGCGCCTTGCAGGGCTTCCAGACGTGCACATTCTTCAAGCGGCAGTTCGGTAAACAGCCGCAGAAAACGGCCTACATCTGCATCTTCCGTGTTGCGCCAGAACTGCCAGTAATCAAACACTGGTAAACGTTTTTCAGAAAGCCACACGGCACCGTTGGCTGTCTTGCCCATTTTGGCACCAGATGCCGTTGTAAGCAGTGGTGTAGTTAGCCCCATAACGCTCTTCTGGTCTGTGCGGCGCACCAGTTCCACACCAGAAATAATGTTGCCCCATTGATCTGACCCGCCAAGCTGCAACACGACATCCATGCGGCGGTTCAATTCACGGAAATCGTAAGACTGAAGAATGGAATAGTTGAATTCCAGAAATGTCAGCCCCTGCTCGCGCTCAAGGCGATTTTTTACGGAATCAAACGCCAGCATGCGATTGATAGAAAAATGCACCCCCACATCACGCAGCAGGTCAATATAGGCCAGCTTGTCCAGCCAATCTGCATTGTTCACAAGCACTGCTTCTGATGCACCAGAACCAAAGGTGAGGAACTGGCGCAAGCAACCTTCTATACCGGCCAGATTGGTCTGAATGATATCTTCCGTCATCAACCTCCGGGCTTCTTCCCGGAAGGATGGATCACCAATACGGGCTGTGCCGCCACCCACCAGCGCTATTGGCCGGTGGCCGTGTTTTTGCAACAGCCGTAACATCATAATCTGGATAAGGCTGCCAACGTGCAGGCTATCTGCCGTAGGATCAAACCCGATATAGGCCGCCACGGATTTTTCTGCCATCAGCGCATCCAGCGCATCGGCATCCGTGCACTGGAAAATAAAGCCGCGTGCAGCGGCCTCCCGCATGAAAGAACTCTTAAACCCGTTCTCGACCATTTATCCTGTCCCTTCTCTCCGGCCCCTGTCTGCAGGGCAGAACCAGCAGACAGACGCTCTAGCATGAGAGAGCAGAGAACAGAAACACTCAGCCCAAAAGCATTTGGCTGAAAAAAGCCTTAAGCTGTGCCGCCTACGGTCAGGCCAGTCATTTTAAGGGCAGGCTGGCCCACCCCAACCGGCACGCCTTGCCCGGCTTTACCGCAGGTGCCGATACCGGGGTCTAGCTCCAGATTGCCGCCAATCATGGAAACCTGCGTCATGGCCTCCGCCCCGCTTCCAATCAGGGTAGCACCTTTTACAGGTGCCGTTACACGGCCATTTTCAATCAGATAAGCTTCAGATGCGGCAAACACAAACTTGCCTGAGGTGATATCCACCTGCCCCCCCCCAAAGTGCACCGCGTACAGGCCACGCTTTACGGATGAGATCATTTCCTCCGTTGTAGAAGACCCGGGCTGCATGATGGTGTTGGTCATGCGCGGCAAAGGCATATGCGCGTATGACTGGCGACGCCCATTTCCTGTAGGCGCCATGCCCATCAAGCGTGCATTCAGCCTATCCTGCAGGTACCCCTGCAAAATACCGTCTTCAATCAACACCGTGCGGCCTGTGGGCGTGCCCTCATCATCAATAGTCAGGCTGCCGCGCCGGTCGGGTAGAGATCCATCGTCCACAACCGTAACCCCGGGGGAAGCCACACGCTTACCGATGCGCCCAGCAAATACGGATGTGCCTTTGCGGTTGAAATCCCCCTCCAACCCGTGGCCAACGGCCTCATGCAGCAAAATGCCGGGCCAACCTGCGCCTAACACAACCTCCATGGCACCTGCTGGTGCGGGTTGTGCTTCTAATGCAACCAATGCTTGCCGCAATGCCTCATCCACAGCGCCCTGCCATGTTTCTTCATTCAGCAAGCGGTTGATCTCATACCGGCCACCTAGCCCGTAACTTCCGCTTTCACGCTTGCCATCATGTTCCACCACAACAGATACATTCAGCCGCACCAAGGGGCGCAAATCTGCCGCACGTGTGCCATCGGCCCGCATAATCTGCACAGCCTGCCATTCCCCCGAAAGGGAGGCCATAACCTGCACCACACGATTATCTTTGCCCCGCGCATAGGCATCTATTTTTGAAAGCAGGCCAGAACGGGTTGCAAAATCGCTATCACCCAGCGGGTTGGCGTCTGTGTAAAGCCGCTGGTTGGTGGCCCGTGGCGGTGCTGCCATCTGGCCTGAGCGTCCGGCACGCACAGCGCTTACAGCATCTACAGCACGCAATAAGGAAGACCGGCTGAGTTCATCCGAATGGGCAAAACCCGTTTCTTCCCCCAATACAGCGCGCAGACCGAATCCGCTGCTGGTATTAAAGGATGCCGAACGGATAACACCATCGTCCAATGCAATGCCTTCACTTTCTCTGTATTCCAGAAAAAGTTCACCATCCTCCATTCCGGCCAATGCCGTTTTTGTCAGCTTTTCCGCATCATCTTTATGCAGTTGTGCGTCTGGGCGATGAAAAAACAGCTGGTCCGTAACGGCGAGAGCACCCGGATGCTGAGAGGAAGAAGACATGCACGACAACCCTTCAGGAAGAAATAGCCACACCGTAATGGCGCATACACAAAACATAGGAAGTTAAACCGCCACGTAAACCCGGCATGGCTGGCTTTTCCGTAGTAATTTTGGCTGGGCCCGGCTTATACGCCGGGCAATTCATTTACAGTTACAACGCGCCAGCCCACGTCCAAACGTTCCAGAATGGTTAGCGCCAGATTCTGCACGGAAAAATGAAGTGCTGTTTCCGCATGAATGCGCAAGGCATGGGCCAATGCCGCACGCACTACGCCACCATGCGTTACCGCTATAATATCCTGCTGCGCATATTTTTCTGCCAGCCTGTCCAGCAAGCGGCCCACGCGCGCGCAGACATCAATCATGCTTTCACCCTCTGGCGGGCATTCCGTTGCCCCAACAGCCCAGAACGGATGCGGTGCAAGATTAAGATACTGGGGCAGTTCCTCATAAGGCAGGCCCTGCCATGAGCCTAGATTCTGTTCAATCAGATCTGGCTCTACTGTCAGCTTGGCGGGGCCATAGCCAGCTTCCTGCACGGCCTGCGCTGTGCGTTGTGTGCGAGATAACGGGCTTACAAGCCAATGTGCTGGCTTAGGCAGGCGTTCTGCCAAAGCCCGATACATAGGGCGTTGCGCAATAAGGCTATCGGGGCACAAAGGCACATCCATTGCGCCGTACATGCACATACGGGCATTTTCTTCCACCAATGCGTGGCGGATCAGCCAGAAACGCGTAATACCCGGCGCCAATTTAGGGCCATCCAGAAAATGATCCTGAGATGAAGGTAAAACTTTGGGAAGGTCTCTTATTTCGTTCATAAAGTGTGTTGTGCGGCCAGCTAACTTGTGACGCAAGAGCCGAAATGGCGCCCCCTACAATGCAACAGGAAGCAATACTTCCGCCTCAACATCCACCACGTTTTCAGACTGCGCAGAAGCCGCCTTTTCCTCCGCTTTCTGCAAAAATGGCCAATAGCGCAGGATCAGGGAAATCTTTTCCATGACATATTGAACATTTTGTATCTCCTGATCCAGATACGTTTGATACGCCATACCTGTAGGCATATCTGACCCAGAAATATGGCGGGCACTAACAGAAATTCTTAAAGCACCCGCCATTTGCCCGCGCACCTGTGCATAAGGCACAGCAACAGGCTGTCCTAACTGATAATTTCTGGCCATAATCTGATACACAGAATCTGGACAGCCGAATGGCAGATAGCCAGAGATATCCTGTTTTAACCACACATGTAGCTGGCGACATTCCTCAAGGTTTAAGACGGGAGTCATGCCACTATTACCCCCACCATTGATCAGAAAAGAAAAAATGGTTTGCTGTTGATCCCACGCATCGGGCAGAGCGCTCCGCTTTGCAAAGGTATCTGGCAATAGCTCTATTGTCTGATCCTGCTCCAGAATATGGCGTATTCCACCCAGAAACTGCCCCAAGCGATGGATTTTTTCTGTGGCAGGCACGTCAGAAAAACGTTTGATTTCCGCACATGCACCAACCCAGCGCAGTAATAGCCCCAAATTAAACCCATTGTTTAAAGAAGCTGTTGCCTTACAGGCGGGCCATTCCGCCTGATTAAAATAGGCTACCAGCCCTGATGGCAACACAGCATGATCCAGCCGTTGCCGCCACGCTTCTGGCAATAACAATGACCCACAAAACGCCGGGCCTGTATAAAATTTGGAACCCGTAACCATAACAGCCCAGCCACGCTGCAAATAGGCCTTGATACGCTCAGGCATCAGGCGCGCTTGGCAAGCATCCACCACAACATCAATCTGGCCCGGATATGTATGGCAAAGCGCCTGCACCACCTGCATATCGGGAACAAGCTGGCCCGTTTTAGAGGTATCCAGCAAATAAAGCAGCACACGTTGCCCGGCCTGTATGGCTTTATGAATCTGCTGCTGACAAATATGGAAAATATTTTGCCGAGAATTCAGCTCGCCATTTTCGGTGCGCAATGGGGCTGTTACCAACTGTGTGCCTGCTGGAAACCCAGATATCTTCTCGCTTTTGCGAACACGGAAACCCAATGCAGTTGTGCTTGCAAAATGCCGACCTTGCGTTGCCAATGGCACACCGCTGCCGGTTTCTTCCACACCTGCCAAAACCACACCTACGGCAGGGTTAACAACCAAAGAAAGAGCCAACGCAGCCAGCACGGAATCCGTACCTGATGGCGCTAAAATACAGTTATCTGGTTTTTCAACACCGTAATATTGCGCCAAAAAGGCCTTGGTATCTGCTTCAAGCGCAAGCAATGGTACTTCTGGAGGCTGCACAAGCATCTCCCGCACCAGCCCCAGCCGACATTTCTCCACAGCATTAAATGCATGCAAAGACGGCGATGAGGCCGTGGAAGAAGAATACTGTCCGCCTGTTACAGAAGGACTATAGGTGCAGCCATAACGATTCTGATGGGTTTGAGGATTAAGGCCGAGTCTTTCATCCCCACCTTCTGCCATAAGCACGTCAGAAGATCCGAGGTAAGGCCAGACGCGCTGCACCCACTGGCAAAAATCATTAACATTTTCAGTTTGACCAGAAAAAACCTGCGGATCGTTTCCTACCTGAAATACAGAAGATAACTGCTGTTGGCATACCTGCTGCAACCATTCCATATCAGGCAGCCTATCTGCTGCCAGCGCTTCCACCCATCTTTCCGGGCAGTTTTCTACAGGCCCACCAAAAATCTTCCACCACCGCGCTGCACTGCGGGCGCAAGCTACCCAAATGCGATTTAAATATTTCTTCACATCATGCGCAGGCAGGCTATTCAGCAGAAAAGCCAATTCCAGCGCCATGCGCCCATAAAAAGAAATTTGTTCTTTATTTTCCAGAAACAGTTTCCCAAAAACCGGCGTCCATGCTCCGTTGTGTTGCTCACAAACAAACGGTTTTGATTGCTCTGGTTTTCCAATAACAGGAGAGGAAGCAGCCAGAAATGCCAGTTCCGGAACCATATGCACCCACTGCATTGGATCTGTTTGGCGGGTTCCTGTCATTGAATTAAAAACACCCTCATTTATAGAAGTTCTACCTCAATTAGACTGTGTATATTTTTGTCTAACGGGTGAGATATCCTTCTCTATCCAGATTTGCATAGAAAAAACGTAAGAATGCTGGAGAATTGCTTTCTTCTCCCATATGACTGATAAGCTGTTATCAGGCAATTATATCATTCTGGTCTTGAAGAACGACATAGCATGCGCATCTTATTAACCGGTGGTTGTGGGTTTATCGGGTCTGCCGTTATTCGCCACATCATACACAATACCTCACATTCTGTCCTGAATGTTGACTGCATGACTTATGCAGCTTCTCCTGAGACAGTTGAAGACGCCCCAGAGAGCGAGCGCTATACGTTCTCACAGACCAACATCATAGATACACCTGCGCTGGAAAAGCTGTTCAACAGTTTTAAACCAGATGCAGTTATGCATCTGGCGGCGGAAAGCCATGTTGATCGCTCCATTGATGGGCCGGGCGTCTTTATCCAGACAAATGTGGTGGGCACATACTCCATGCTGGAGGCCGCCCGCAAATACTGGATGACTCTGGATAAGGAAGCGCAAGAAGCCTTCCGCTTTCATCATATCTCCACGGATGAGGTTTTTGGTGCACTCGGCCCCAATGATCCGCCGTTTACCGAAACAACGCCGTATGATCCACGCAGCCCATATTCGGCCAGCAAGGCATCTTCCGATCATCTGGTTCGGGCTTGGTATCATACCTTCGGGCTGCCCACTTTTGTCACCAACACGACAAATAACTACGGCATCTGGCATTTTCCTGAAAAACTGATCCCGCTTATCACCATTAACGCCATTGAGGGCAAAGAACTGCCCGTATATGGCAAGGGTGACAATGTGCGTGATTGGCTGTTTGTGGAAGACCACGCAGAAGCCCTGGTGAAAGCCGTTGAAACGGGCAAACCTGGTGAAACCTACGCCATTGGCGCCCGCCAGCCGCGCACCAATCTGGAAGTTGTGCAGACAATCTGCCGCATTCTGGATGAACTCTCTCCAGATGCCGCAGGCCCACATGAACGGCTGATCCGTTATGTAACAGATCGCCCCGGCCATGATTTCCGTTACGAAATTGATCCTTCCCACGCAGAAAAAGCGTTGGACTGGAAAGCCAAGCATAATTTTGAAACCGGCATCCGCCGCACTGTCCAGTGGTATCTGGACAACCGCGCGTGGTGGGAAAGCATTCGCGCCCGCCGCTATACTGGCCAGAGACTGGGAACCACTGCTCCATGATTCAAAAACCTGCTACTCCTACCCCCATGAAGGGCATTCTGCTGGCTGGCGGATCTGGCACGCGGCTTTACCCCATGACACTGGCAGCCAGCAAACAGTTGCTGCCAGTTTATGATAAACCAATGGTCTATTATCCGCTTTCCACGCTTATGCTGGCAGGTATCAAGGATATCATGATCATCAGCACCCCGCTGGATCTGCCGCAGTTTAAGCGCCTGCTAGGAGATGGCTCTCAGTTTGGTGTAAACTTTGAATACCGTGTCCAGCCTTCACCAGATGGTATTCCGCAGGCCTTCTTGATTGCTGAAGACTGGCTACAGGATGCACCTTGCGCATTGGCTCTGGGTGACAACCTGATCTTTGCCGATCACCTCAGCGCTTCCTTGCAAAAAGCGGCTGCACGCCCACAAGGCGCTACTGTTTTTGCTTATCAGGTACGTGACCCCGAACGTTATGGGGTTGTTTCCTTTGATGAAACAGACCGTGCGCTTGATATTGTGGAAAAGCCCACCAACCCACCTTCAAACTGGGCAGTAACTGGCTTGTATTTCTATGATAACCGTGTGTTGGATTTTGCCAAAAAGGTAAAACCTTCCGCACGTGGTGAGTTGGAAATTACAGATCTAAACCGTTTTTACCTGGAAGAAGGCAACCTGCAAGTTGAGCGTCTGGGCCGTGGTTGCGCCTGGTTGGATGCGGGTATTCCCGATAGCCTGCTAGAAGCCAGCCAGTTTGTGCACACCATTCAGGCACGTCAGGGCATGCTTGTTGGTTCTCCTGCAGAAGTGGCCTTCCGTATGGGGTATATTTCTGCCGATCATCTTAAAGAACATGCCAAACGCATGGGTAAAACAGAACTGGGCCGGGTATTGTTCAACCTCGCTTCATCTGAAGGTGCAGGCCACTAAGGCCTGCTTTTTCCTTTCCCCTATAGCAACGCAGGAGTTTCCCGCGCATGAAATCCGAACGCCTTGCCATTCCCGATGTTATTCTGATTACGCCACCACGCTTTGGTGACAATCGTGGGTTCTTTTCAGAAACCTACAATATCGAACGCATGCGCGAAGCAGGCATTACGGAACCTTTCGTGCAGGATAACCAGAGCCTTTCCCGCCAGAAAGGCGTTATCCGTGGCCTGCATTGCCAGCTTGATCCGTTTGCACAGGGCAAACTGGTACGTTGCACTCGCGGTGCCATTTGGGATGTTGCCGTAGATGCGCGCACGGGCTCCCCTACTTATGGCAAATGGGTTGCGGCTGAACTTTCTGAAGAAAATTGGTCTCAGCTCTGGATTCCACCTGGCTTTCTTCACGGCTTTTGCACCCTGACTGAAAATGCAGAAGTGCAATACAAATGCACGGCTCTTTACAGCAAAGCATCTGAACGCGCCGTTATCTGGAACAGTGCGGAACTCGGGATTGAGTGGCCCGTTAACGCTGAGGATGCCGTATTGTCTGAAAAAGACTTGCTGGCCCCAGAATTTTCAGCAGCCAAGGGATGGTTTCAGTATACGGGGAAAGAAGGCTAAGCATGAGCATTCTGTCTGAAACTGGCGGCCCTGTTCTGGTAACTGGCGGAAAAGGCCAACTGGCAACATCTCTGGTAAATCTCGGTGGCCCGCGCATCCGTTGCGTCGGCCGTCCTGATTTTGATTTTGACCGCCCTGAAACACTTAAAGCTACGCTAGACGCCATCAAACCGGTTGCTGTGGTAAACGCCGCAGCATGGACGGCTGTTGATCTGGCAGAAAGTGAACCTGAAGCCGCAGCTCGTGCCAATACAACGGGGCCAGAACTGCTGGCCCGCCTGTGTGCAGAACGCGGCATACCTTTTATCCATGTTTCCACAGATTATGTTTTTGCTGGAGACAAAGGCGCACCTTATGTGGAAACAGACCCTGTTTCTCCACAGACTGTTTACGGCAGCACCAAAGCTGAAGGTGAACAACGTATTCTGGCGGCTGATCCGCGTAGCATCATTCTGCGCACCTCTTGGGTTTATTCAGCGCACGGGAAAAACTTTGTGCGCACAATGCTAAATGTTGGCGCCAAAAACCCAGCCTTGAAGGTTGTGGGGGATCAACGCGGCAACCCAACCTGTTCAGATGATCTGGCGCAGGCTATTCTTTCCATTCTGGCCACTATTGAAAAAACCGGCTGGAAAGATGAATACGCAGGTATTTACCATGCTTGTGGCACAGGTGAGACAACGTGGCATGGTCTGGCCGAAGCCGCGCTACAAAAAGCGGCTGAATATGGCCAAGCCAAACCCACCATTACAGCCATTCGCACAGAAGATTGGCCAACCCCTGCCAAGCGTCCGGCTGATTCCCGCATGGATAACAGCAAACTCGCGCACGTATTTGGTATCCAAATGCCGCAATGGCAGGAAAGCGTGAACAAGGTGGTACACCAAATCTTCACCACACCTTCCTGACACCTCTCTGGGGAAACAGGCGGCCCCAGAAGGTTATTTCAATCAATACCGCCTGACAAAATGCAGAAGTGAACAGTCAGGTGCAGACACCAAACGTGCAACACGGGATGGATCTTCCCCAATCTCAGGAAACCGTTCCTGTTGCCGTTTTACTTTCTGTTTACAATGGTGCTGCATTTTTAAATGATCTGCTAACATCTCTTAAACAGCAAACGCATACAAACTGGGTTCTGCTGTGGCGAGATGATGGATCTACAGATGCAAGTATCGCATGCATGCATCAGTTTACCATGGATGTCGGCCATCAACGTTGCAGGCAAATTACGTCATCCCCTGCGCATGTGGGGGTTGTACTTTCTTACGCAACACTTCTGAAAGATGTGCCCGCGGGCTTTTTTGTTGCCTTCTGTGATCAGGATGATGTCTGGTTTCCGCATAAACTGGAACGTGGGCTCACAGCGCTAACAACCACCCAAAAACCTGCGCTTTATTGCTCACGCCAACGCTTAACAGACACCAAGCTGCGCCCAATCAGCATTTCACCGCAGTTACCGCCAAATCCATGTTTTCAAATGGCATTAACGCAGAATATTGCCACAGGCTGCACCATTATGCTTGCCCCCGCGGCGGTCTCCCTCTTGCAAGGCAGCTTTCCGCCGCCAAATCATATTCTGCATGATTGGTGGGCTTATCTGGTTGTAACTGGCGCAGATGGCACAGTTATTACAGACAATCAGCCCACACTATTTTATCGCCAGCATGATAATAATGCCGTGGGCGCACCTGCCTTATTTACGCAACGGGCATTAGCCGCCCTTCGGCGCGGGCCTTGGCAGTTTATGTCTATCTTTCGGGATAATCTGGCCTATCTTGGCAAACAAACTTACCTTTCAGCAAACAACCGCCATTTTTTAGATGCATTACAGAGAGTGCTATCACAATCAGGTATAATAGGAAGATGGCACAGATGGCAGATGCTACAGCACTCCCCCAAACTGCGTAGATATACTTGGCCAGAACAAATTATTTTCAGGCTGTGGTTTCTGCTGGGCTGAATAATATCTCGTAGTTTTGAGATTGGCTTTCCGCTTTTCCATTACCGATAGCGTGCAAACAAAACATTATGAGCAAGATAATATGCTCAACACCTGCATTTTCTTTACACCTTCCTTAACAAAACCACGTTCCAGTGCTTCTGCTATAAAGCTGTTCACGATAGATTACCGCTACTGCTAAAACCGAATCATTCTCATCAATCACCCGCAAACATTTTTCTGGCATGCTGGAAACGTGTTTCGGCTTCTGGAGTCAGGATCAACACCCTTGGCGCGCATAAGCCCTACGCAATCCGATCATTATCCCCCATCCTCACACAAAAGCACGTTGCGTTTGCGCCTGGAGGAAGGTGGTGGGCTTGCGCTATGCGTTCTGGCCTGCGCTTTATTGGCTGCACTTGTCAGCTATAATCCCAATGATCCATCCTTCAACACAGCAACAGGCCAGCCGCCTACCAACCTGTTAGGCATAAGCGGGGCCTTTTTTGCCGATACGCTGTTGCAGGGCGTGGGGTTGGCAGCCATTCTGCCCGCGTTAATTCTAATTGCATGGGGCTGGCGGTTTATGAGCCACCGGCTACTGGGCCACGAATCATGGCCTGTATTTGCCATGCGTGTTGTAGCTATTCTGTGCCTGTTACCAGTTTCTGGCGCGTTGCTATCTGCTATTCCTCTGCTCTTCACTGCCCTGCCCGCCATTAACTGGCCAACCCAAGCGGGTGTTGGCGGGGGCATTGGCCATTCCATTGCCCAAACATCCATTGCCGCTGGTATGGCGGCCATTGGTCCGGCTGGTGGTATGGTGCTGTGGCTGCTTGGGTTGCTACTGGCTTTTCTGCTTATGGCTTTAGCAACAGGCCTGCGGCGGGAGGAATGGTTTGCCATCTGGCGGGTAACACTTACGTTGCTGCGCTTGCCAGGCAAGCTTGGGGTGCGCTTTGTGCGTTACTATGCCAGCCGCAAACCCCAGACCGATGCCTATACTCCCACGGAAACAGCCGATCTTTATAAAAACCGACCTCAAGCTTCCTCACAGTCTCTCTTTGCTCATGATGAACCAGAGGTAGAAGAAGTTTCCCACGCAGCACCAATATCTACGCCCGCATCTGCTGGCACCGCCTTGGTTTTGCATAATGAAGAAGACAGCAAAAAACCTGCGGTTTCTTCTTCCATGGAATTAGCACATCATATGCCAGACCCTGCGCCTGCTGCTACGCCGGCTCCAGTCGTCACACAAGCGCCCCCTCCGCCTCTGCAACCCGTTGCAGAAAAAGCGGCTAAATCGGGTATTCTGGGGCGTCTGTTTTCTGGAAGTGCAAATCAGGAAGGCAGCACCAACCCTACGGTTCGTGCAGGCGCCACTGTGCGTAAAGGTGGATGGGAACTCCCACCTCTCAGCCTTCTCAAACCGGCCCCAAGCAATACACGCACAGGCCCTTCCCCAGAAGCGCTTCACGCAACAGCACGACTTCTAGAACAGGTGCTGGCCGATTATGGTGTGCAGGGCAAAATTGTAGGCATGAGCGCAGGGCCCGTTGTTACGCTCTATGAACTGGAGCCAGCGCCGGGTATTCGTTCTGCCCGTATTATCGGCCTTTCAGATGATGTAGCACGCTCTCTTTCTGTGTTGAGTGTGCGTATTGCCACGGTGCCGGGCCGTAACGTGATGGGCATTGAAGTGCCTAATCAAACGCGTGAAACGGTTTACCTTTCTGAGCTGCTCAACCAGCCGACCTGGCGGGATGATCCGGGCCAGCTTCCTCTGGCTTTGGGCAAAGATATTGCTGGTGAGCCGACATTCAGTGATCTGGCGCGTATGCCGCACCTGCTAGTAGCTGGCACCACGGGTTCGGGTAAATCTGTTGGTGTAAACGCCATGATTCTGTCGCTGCTTTATCGGCTTTCCCCCGATGAATGCCGCCTGATCATGATTGACCCTAAGGTGCTGGAACTCTCCATCTATGATGGCATTCCACATTTGCTTACCCCGGTGGTGACAGAGCCGCCAAAAGCCGTAAACGCCCTTAAATGGGTTGTGCGCGAAATGGACCGCCGTTACCGCACCATGGCGCATATGCAGGTGCGGAATATTGCGGGCTATAATGCCCGTGCAGCAGAAGCCCGTGCCGATGGTGAAGTGGTTGTGCGCCGCGTGCAGACAGGGTTTGACCCCGAAACTGGAAACCCGGTTTTTGAGGAACAATCTGTTACGCTAGACCCCATGCCCTATATCGTCGTGATTATTGACGAAATGGCTGACCTGATGATGACGGCCGGGAAAGAAATTGATGCCTGCGTGCAGCGTCTGGCCCAAAAAGCGCGTGCTGCTGGTATTCACGTTATTATGGCCACGCAACGCCCCTCTGTGGATGTAATTACCGGTACTATTAAAGCCAACTTCCCCACCCGTATTTCCTTTCAGGTTATCAGCAAGTTTGATAGCCGCACCATCTTGGGCGAACAGGGGGCTGAACAGCTATTGGGCCAAGGTGATATGCTATTCATGCAAGGTGGCGGCCGCATTACCCGCGTGCACGGCCCCTTTGTGGCCGATAGTGAAGTGGAGCAGGTTGTTAACTTCCTGAAAGAACAGGGAGAACCTGTTTACGATGATGACGTGTTGGCAGAACCCGTGGATGAAACAGCATCCTCCAATAGTGGTTCTGGCCGTTCTGGCGGCGGTGATAACGGTGAATCCGAAATGTATGATGAAGCCGTTTCCATTGTAACCGCTGAAGGCAAAGCCTCTACCTCCTTCATTCAGCGCAAGCTTTCCATTGGCTATAATCGTGCCGCCAAGTTGATTGAGCAGATGGAAAAAGACGGCATTATCAGCCAAGCCGACCGCGTTGGCCGCCGCAAGGTGTTGGTTGGCGCTAATCGGGAGGATTAAACATTCCTCCTTCTTCGCCCCCCATCCTCTATCAGAATCATCATCTGGTTATTTTGAATAAACCGGCAGGCCTGCCTGTTCATGCAGGCCCTGCTGGTGGGCCAAGTGTTGAAGACTGGTTTCCGCTGCTTTCTCGTCGTAAGGATGGGCCATGGCTGGCGCATAGGCTGGATACAGATACATCAGGCTGCTTGGCCATAGCCTTACGCAAGCAACCCCTTCTGGCCTTGCAACAAGCCTTTGCCACCAAAACAGCACAGAAAATCTATTGGGCCATTGTACAAACCGGCCCACAGGCAAACACTGGCCGCATAGACCTGCCACTTGAAAAACAATCCTCTAAAAAAGGCTGGCAGATGGTTGTATCTCCTTCTGGCACGCATGCCGCCACAAAATGGAAAGTTCTTGGCCGAAGCAAGGGGGGGTGCTGGCTGGAGCTTACCCTTGAAACAGGACGCACACATCAGGCCCGCGTGCATTGTGCCGCCATGGGCTGGCCTATTATAGGTGATCCTCTTTATGGCACGCCGCACTCTGAAGGATTGCACCTTCTGGCCAGAAGTTTAACCCTGCCACTTTCTCCCCCCATTACAGCGGTTGCACCGCCCCGCCCCGGCATGGTGCCAGCTTTGCAAGCTTGCGGATGGAAACCTAACGAGGAAGCCAAACTTTAAGCGCCCCAAAAGATGGAAGTTTATTTTCTTTTATGCAGCCACGTTTTGACAATGCCTTCATGTAAAAGCTGCCGTTTTTTTCGGATAATTTCTGCATCAAATTTTTGGGCCTGTTTACTACCTGCAACAGACATCTGGCTGCGCTTTTGCGGATTGTTCATCAAACCACGCAAAACATTCGCTAAAGCCGGAACATCATCCGGGTTAGCATATACCCCGGCATTTCCGACCACTTCTGGCAAACCACCACGAGAGGAAGCGACCACAGCCGCACCCATTCCCATAGCTTCTAGGGCTACCATGCCAAAAGGTTCTGGCCAACGGCTAGGTATGACAACAATAGCTGCCCGCCCCATAGCATCCAACACTTTATGATGGGGTTGATACCCGGCCATCGCCACATGGGCTGCCTGTGCTTGCACACGCAACTGCTTTAAAAAAGGCGTTTGCGGAGAATCCGGGCCGAACCTGTCTGCACCAATAATTTCAGCACGCCATACAGGATGGGAGGGTAATATTTCAGCACAAGCTGCTACAAAGGAATCCACACCTTTATCGGCAACAACACGGCCCGCAAACAGCAACAGATTCTCGCGCTTTTGAGAAACTTCAGGCAAAGCTGAAAAGTCCAGACAATTGGGCAGCACATACACATCCGCAGCAGGTACTGAACTTTTAAAGCGCTTTTGCACCCATTCAGATACGGCAACCACCGCCACCTTGCGTGCCAGCGTTTCTCGTTCTGCTGCTGTGTGCGCTTTCTTCATGCCGCACGGATCATTATGCAGCACTAAAGAAACAGGAAGATGAGGGAAACGCTTGCGCAGCCCCAGTGCAATATCTGGCCGGTTATGAACCTCAACGAGTTCTGGTTGAAGCTGCCGAATTTTTCTGGCTACTCCAGCTATATATCGGCCAATCCGCCCCCACAGATACAAAATGGAAGGAACGGGCTGGAAAGCCACACCCTGAAAACTTGGAACAGATAGAGGTGACCCTACAACAGTTTCACCTTCTAAGGCTGTGCGATGCACCAGTAACGCAATGGCCCCAGCCTGTTGCGGTGCAAATCTTTCTCGGGGGGGCAAAACTGTTAAAACCCGTAAGGCACGCGCCATTTTACCCCTCCGGTATCATACATTCTGTGGGGCACACTGTAGAACGTCACACCGTATCAGGGGATGGATTCATACATATCCAACTGCCACTCTGCCGGTTCATCTGCCGCCTCTTTATACCATTCCCGCATCAGCGGGTGCTGCCGCACGGCTTCCATATAAGCGCGGGAAACATCGGATAGCCCTGTAACGTCATAGGACAGGAATCGGCAGACAATCGGGGCAAACATGGCATCTGCATTTCCAAAAGATGCACCAAACAGATACGGGCCATTAGCCCCATAACGGGCTCTGGCATCTGTCCAGATGGCATCAATTCGGGCGATATCCTTTAACACATCTTCCGCTAAAGGCTCTGCCAGCGGACGAGAATCTCGCCCCAGATTCATCGGCAGAGCAGAACGCACGCCACGGAATCCTGAATGCATTTCTGCTGATATGGAGCGTGCGATCGCACGTTCGCACCGTTCAGACGGCCATAGTGCAGGCTGATGTTCTGCGCAGTATTCCGCAATGGAAAGCGAATCCCACACAACAGCGCCTTCATGCTCCAAATACGGCACACACCCGTTGGGAGACAGTGTTTTAAGCACTGTGGTTCTGCCACCACCTGCTAGCGGCACAACATCTATATCCACGTTCAGTTGCGCCAGCTTTACCATCAGCCAGCCCCGCAAAGACCACGAAGAATACCGCTGCGTACCAATAACAAGCCGACCATCAGCCATCATTCGTGCCCTTTACCCCAAAATTATGCTGGAACAGTTTCTTCCATACGGCGGATAAACCCACCACCCAGAATACGCGTGCCCTGATAGAATACACAGGCTTGCCCAGGGGCGGGCATAGCTGGTTCTTCCAGATACACCATAGCCCCCTCCGGCGTAGGCACCACGCGGGCGGCCCGAGGCTCTTCCCGCGCGCGCATCTGCACGCGGCAGACCAAACCTTCTGGGGGGGCATCTACCAGCCAGTTCACATTCCGCACGGAAAGGGCCGTAACAAAAGATTTTTCCCGCGGACCAATAATCACACGCCTGCGGCCCGGTTCTACACCAACCACCATCTGGCGTTCGCCATTCAGGCGCGCGGCATTCCCCAGCCTTTTGCTTTGGCCTACAGTAAACCGCATAACACCTTCGTGCTGGCCGACAATCTGCCCCTGCTGATCCACAATTTCACCCGGACCAGCCATTTCAGGGTGCATTTTTTCAACCAGATCCACGTAGGAGCCATCGCTTACAAAGCATAGGTCCTGACTATCGGGTTTGCCCGCAACAACCAGACCAAAACGCTCGGCTTCTTTTCTAACGGCAGCCTTATCTGGCATATCGCCTAGCGGAAAGCGCAGAAACTCAAGCTGATCCCGCGTGGTAGCAAACAGGAACCAGCTCTGATCCCGGTCTTCATCACACGGACGGTGCAGTTCTGCACCCTCTGGCCCTTCTACACGACGAACGTAATGGCCTGTTGCCATAGCATCTGCGCCAATTTCACGCGCAAGGCCCAGCAGATCCGTAAACTTTACACCCTGATTGCACGCCACACAGGGCACTGGCGTTTCACCCGATGCATAGGCATCTGCAAAACGCTCTATAACGCTATCCTTAAAACGGCGTTCCGCATCAATCACGTAATGTGGAAAGCCCAAAAGGTCTGCCACTGCACGGGCATCCCGAATATCCTGCCCCGCGCAGCACGCACCTTTTTTTGCAGCCCCACGCGAATCGTAAAGCTGCAAGGTAGCACCCACAACTTCATGCCCTTCCTCCAGAAGGCGAGCAGCTACAACAGAGCTATCCACCCCACCAGACATGGCAACAAGTATACGCATGAGCGCTATATCCTTTTTAAAACGGCTTCAGGCCTTGCTGGGCAGGCGTACAACCAAACCATCCAGTGCATCTGTCATGACAATCTGACAGCCCAAGCGAGATGTTTTTTCCAGCCCAAAAGCCAGATCCAGCATATCTTCTTCATCATCTGTAGGGGCTGCCAGCTTGGGGGCCCAAGTTGGATCTACAATCACATGGCACGTTGCACAGGCCAGAGAACCCTCACACGCGCCTTCAAGATCAATGCCATGCTTGTGGGCAATTTCCAGCACGGAAAGGCCAACCGGCGCATCCACTTTGTGTTCGGTTCCGTCCTGTTCAACAAATGTCATCTGGGGCATTGGTTTTCCATCCTGCCAAAGGCTGTTTCATTGCGGCATGTGGGGTTATGGCGCTTCTGTTGGGTTGCACTTGGTAACTTACGTTACGCTTCGCACCCGCAAGACAGCCTGCGCCAAATTTTCTGCCGCGCGTTCTGCTTCGGCGGCTGAGGTAAAACGTCCGGGAGACAGACGCAAGCTTCTTCCCGCTTCTTCCCTACGCAACCCCATTGCTTCCAGCACATAAGATGGGGCGAGTTCTGCCGAAGAACAGGCCGATCCCAAAGAAACAGCAAGATCTGGCATAACCGCCACAACATCCAAAGCCGAAACGCCTACGGGCAAGCGCAGGTTAAAAATACCCGGCAAACGTGGGGCTGCAACGGCATTAACCTCACACCCCGGCAAAACAGCATTCAGTTTGTTTAGAAAAACGCGTTGCAACATGGATAAATGCTCAAAGCCAGCATCCATCTCCTGCTTTACAATCTGGCAGGCTTCTCCAAACGCAGCCACAAGAAAACCGGGCACGGTGCCAGAGCGCACGCCACGTTCCTGCCCTCCGCCAGAAAACAGAGGCACCAGACGGACACGTGGCCGACGCCGCACAAACAATGCTCCAGCACCTTTTGGGCCATACAGTTTGTGGCTGGAAACAGAAGCCAAAGCCAAACCCCATGCCCGCACATCTACAGGAATTTTCCCCGCGGCTTGCGCCAGATCAGAATGCAGTAAAGCTCCTGCTTCATTCACTAAAGCGCTAAGAACCGGCATGTCTTGCAGCACGCCTGTTTCATTATTCGCCGCCATAATGGAAACAAGTGTTGTGGGCACTTTTAGCGCCTCTTGTAGCACAGATGGATCAAGCAGGCCGTTAGCATCTACTGGCAGCACAACAGGTTCAAACCCTTCCTGCGCCAGATTTCTCACGCTTTCCAAAACACATTTGTGCTCTGTTGCGACAGTTATAACGCGCTTACGCGGGCTACCCTGTGCAGCCAGATGGCGTACAGCCCCTTTAATGGCCAAATTATTGGCTTCTGTAGCACCCGATGTAAAAATGATTTCCTTGGCATCAGCCCCTATCAAGCTGGCAACCTGATTACGCGCATGTGCTACTCTGTCTGCCGCACGCATACCCGCTTCGTGCGTTGTGCTGTGTGGGTTACCATTTTCATGATCCAGAACATCCAGCAGCACTTGGCGCACCCGCGGATCACACGGTGTGGTGGCTGCATGATCAAAATAAATAGAAGATGCCATGATCGAAATTACACCAGAGAATCCATGAGCCCAATAGCTGCCGGGCTTTGCGCCATACGGGTATAAGATTCGATAAAGCGGGCAACATCTTGCTCTGTCACATTCCACGGCAAAGAAACGCGTAAGGCCTGCCCTGCCAAGTCATCCGCCCCCATGGCTTCCAACACGTGTGAAAACGCTACTTTACCCGAAGAACAGGCCGAGCCAGCCGAAACGCAAATACCATCCAGATCTAGACGCATCAGTTGCGCCTGCGCCCGCCTGCCCGGCAATGCCAAAGAAACAGTATTGTTCAGGCGCGGCACATCTGCCCCAAATACTTTGGCGCCTGCGGCCACTGCCGCCTGCTCAATACTATTCCGCAACGGGGCTAGATCTCGCGGCTGCTCCAGCGCCGCACCTAAAGCTGCGGCCAGGCCCGCAATAGCAGGTAGCGGAGGCGTGCCACCACGACGGCCCTGCTCCTGCCCTCCGCCCTCAAATATTGGCAGCACACGTGCTGGGGCTGGCCCACGCAACAACAAGGCCCCCGCCCCTTTTGGTCCACCCATTTTGTGGCCTGAGCACGCAAGGCTATCGATTCCGCTTTTCTCAACAGATAATGGCAAGCGCCCAGCTGCCTGCACCGCATCTACATGCAAATGCGCCCCATACTTCCGACACAGCAAAACCACATCATCAATCGGGTGCAGCACGCCTGTTTCATTATTCGCCAGCATCAAACACACAAAAGCAGGTGTTTCATCCTGCGCCAGCACCTGTTCCAGCTTATCTAACCGTACCTGACCATTGGCATCCACATCCAACCACGCCACGTGTGCATCTTCTGGTGCACCCTTGCGAACAGCATCATGCTCCGTGCGCCCTATCAGGAACCTGCAGCCTTGGCCGAGTCCCCTCATGGCCAGCACATTCGCTTCTGTTCCGCCTGATGTGAAAATACAGTTCAGCGGCGCTACATCCAGATAACGTGCAACCGTATTACGGGCTTGTTCCAACAAAGCGCGAGCCTTACGGCCAGCCCGATGCACGGAAGATGGATTCCCTGTTAAATCAGCAGCTTCCAGCAAGGCTTCACGCGCTTGGGGGCGCAAAGGCTCTGTTGCATTAGCGTCCAGATAAACCACATCTGAACCACCGCTGTTTTTTTCTGTTCTGCTTGTCATGATGCCCCAAATCAGATCGCCTGCCACACAGACATGCCATACCCAAAAGGGCGAAAAACAGCCATTATAACGATTTATGTGGAAATCTTGGTCGCACAGCCGCTATAGAAAGCCGCATGGTCAACACCACGAGGTGCAGCATGCCTAATCACGCTGGGAGAAAAACCTTCCCCCACGCATTACGATCTCCACGGAATCTTGGTGCATGATTATGCCTGTGTCTTCTCCAAGGTCAACGGCAGAAAACACCTTCTGCTATTTTCTCTACACATCAGAGACACCATATACCTAAAGAACCTTTCCTTTCCATTTCCTCCCCACAAACGGAAAGGAAAGGTGTGTTGAACATTTAACTGCGTGGCTTCTGCCCCGCATGGCCTGATTAGGAACGTGGCATCGTTTTTAGCCAGACCTGTTTACAGAACCCGGAAACGTCATGCCCACGGACGTTTTCCATGATCAAGCGGAACCCGAATGCCAGAGGTTATGTTTGCCGGCCCTGATGGTCGTCTTGAAGGGCGCTATCACCATTCAAACGAGCCCAACGCCCCGCTTGCCCTCGTGCTGCACCCCCACCCGCTGCACGGCGGCACCATGAACAACCGCATTACCTATGCGCTGTATCGCACGTTCGAAAAGATGGGCTTTTCCGTCATGCGTTACAACTCGCGCGGGGTTGGCCGTTCTCAGGGGCGGTTTGATGGCGGTATTGGCGAAATTTCAGATGCCGCCGCAGCGCTGGACTGGATGCAGATGGTTAACCCCAACGCCAGTGGTCTGTGGATTGCAGGTTATTCTTTTGGTGCTTTTGTTGGCATGCAATTGCTGATGCGCCGCCCAGAAATTACCGGCTGGATCAGCATTGCACCACCTGCCGCGCATTATGATTTCGGCTTTCTGGCACCCTGCCCCTGCGGTGGCCTGATGATTGCTGGCGGCAAGGATGATATGGCCCCAGAACCTGCCATTCATAAACTGGTAGATAAGCTGAACACCCAAAAAGGTGTAACAGTTGATTACCGCGTTTTCCCCGAAGCGGATCATATCTTTGCCAAACAGGTAGATAAGATTACCAACGCGGTGGAAGACCACGTAACCAAGGCCATGGCGCACCACAATATGCCTTTGGCGGCGGACTAAAAAACCGCTTTACTGCTGCCAGCCATTTTTATGGACTGGCAGCAGATATATTTCCTTAAAAAATATCAGTCTTTTCGGCGCGGGTGTGCCAGCTCTCGTACAACACCATGCAACGTGCGCAGTTCCTGCTCCGTTACCTCACCGCGTGTAAAAAAGTGGCGTAGGTTCCGCACCATACCGGGCCGTTTCTGCTCATTACGCAGAAAACCGCAGCTATCTAGCTCACGCTCCAGATGTTGCAGAAAGTTTTCCAACTCCCCTTTGGTGGCCACATGGGTCTCATTCGTCATGAGTTCATGCGAGGGGGTCTGATCCTCTGACATCCACCATTCATAAGCCATGATCATGACGGCCTGCGCCAGATTAAGCGACATGAAAGCCGGATTAAGCGGATAGCGAATCAGTGCATCTGCCCGCGCCATATCTTCATTATCAAGGCCAGCACGTTCGGGGCCAAACATCAGGCCAACTTTTAACCCGCGCCCTGTTGCCGCACGCAATTCCGCTGCACCACCACGGGCCGTTAAAACTGGCTTGATGATATGCCGAGGCCGTGGGCACGTTGCATACACATGGTGCAAGTCTGCCACGGCATCATCCACACTCTCATGCACCGTTGCGGCTTCCAGAATCCGATCTGCCCCGGAGGAAGCACGCCATGCGCGCTCTTGCGGCCATCCATCCCTTGGGCTGACAAGCCGCAAATGGAAAAGGCCCCCATTGGCCATGGCGCGCGCTGTGGTGCCAATATTTTCCGCCATCTGCGGACGCACCAAAATAACAACTGGCGTATTGCCTATTGGCTCCAGAGGTGCGCCTCCGTCCCGCCCGGTCATGCGCGCCTCCAGCTTGTGCCGTCTTTGGTATCTTCCAGCACAATGCCCTGAGCCTGAAGCTGATCACGTAGCGCATCGGCCTTTGCAAAATCCCGCGCTTTGCGAGCCGCCAGACGTTCGTTGATCAGGGCTTCAATCGCGGCATCTTCATCAGATGCATCACCTTTAAACCACTGCTCCGGGTCACCCTGTAAAAGCCCCAGCATGCCTGCACCCGCTTTAAGCGCGCCTGCGGCTTGTCTGTCTCCTGCCAAAGCTTGCGCTGCAAGAGCGTGCAGCTCCGCAATAGCCTTGGGTGTATTAAGATCATCTGCCAGAGCTTGCAAAACGGCCTCTGGCACATCTGTTTTTGGCACCGGCCCCGCAGCAAGCGCACGGTAGAACCGATCCAGCGTTTTACGCGCTTCCTGCAAACCGGCCTGCGTATAATTGAGCGTAGAGCGATAATGCGCCCCCAACAGCAGCAACCGCAGAGCTTCTGCCGGGGCTTGGGCCAGCACATCCCGAATGGTCAGAAAATTGCCCAAAGACTTGGACATTTTCTCGCCCTCAACCAGTAGCATGGCATTGTGCACCCAATAATTGGCAAACTTGCCATGTGGGAAGCAACACAGGCTCTGGGCACGTTCGTTTTCATGGTGCGGGAACAGAAGGTCTGATCCGCCACCATGAATATCAAAGCTATCCCCCAAATAGCGATGGGACATAGCCGAGCATTCAATATGCCACCCCGGCCGCCCACGGCCCCAAGGGCTATCCCACCCCGGCTGGTCTGCATCCGATGGTTTCCACAGCACAAAATCACCCGGTGCTTTTTTGTAGGGAGCCACCTCTACACGTGCGCCAGCTTCAAGATCTTCCGGGTTGCGGCCAGAAAGTGCGCCGTAGGATGGAAAGGAGCTGACCGAAAACAGCACGTGCCCTTCGGCCTCATACGCGTGGCCGTTTTTAATTAACCGCGCAATCATGGCCTGCATTTCACCAATATTATGTGTGGCGCGCGGCTCTATATCCGGCGGCAGCACATTCATGGATGCTAGATCTTGATGGAATTCTTCTGTCGTGCGCTGGGTAAGAGAACCAATATCCTCCCCATTCGCACGGGCACGGGCGGTAATTTTGTCATCAACATCCGTGATATTCCGCACAAATGTCACACGCGGGTAAACATACCGTAGCAAACGCACCAGCACATCTGCCGTCAACATAGCCCGCAAATTGCCGATATGGGCCAAGTCATACACTGTTGGTCCACAATAATAGACTTTTACATGTGCCGGATCGATAGGCGTAAACGGCACCGTGGCACGGCTTTGGCTATCGTGCAGGGATAGAACTGGATGAGGAGGAAGATGAGAGTGCGGCATGCAGCCTAGATGCGCCAGCAGCGGTTTGGATGCAATATCCTGCCGCCTCAAAAAACCTTCCATCAACGTAAAAACAGGTCTTGACGACAGGGGGTAGTTTCAGCTTAATTCTGCCCCTGCGCAAGACGCATGAGTGCCCTTATAGCTCAGTGGTAGAGCAACCGCCTTGTAAGCGGTAGGTCGTGGGTTCAAATCCTACTGGGGGCACCACTTTTTCTTCCCCATTGAAAACTTGGCGTTTAGTGCAGGCGGCCGATTTACGCGGCCACCCATCCATCCTGCTTAAGGGCTACACCTGCCAGATATAGGCTGCCACAAATCAGCACTCTTGCAGGTGGCTGTGGATTCTGGGCAACCAGCGCATCCAACGCCTCAACCAGCGTTGGCCCAACCTGAGCCTTTCCGCCAGAAGCTTCTACAATAGCTTCCACCGGCAATGCCAAATGCTGCTGAGGCTCACAAATAGCCCACACGCTAGATGCAAATGGCAATACAGGGTGCAAAAACCCTGTTGCATCTTTGGTCTGTTTCATGCCCACCAGCACATGCAGGGGCTGATCTTTCCAGTGCGCCAGTTCCTGCGCCAAAGCATTGCCTGCACCGGGATTATGGCCACCATCCAACCAGAGTTCCCAGCCCTTAGGCAGATGAGAAGCCAATGCACCATGAAGCAGTTGCATGCGTGCAGGCCAGTTTACACGGCCAATGCCCTGCCACGCCTGCTCCGGCACATGCAGGCCGGAAACGCGCAATGCCTCTACAGCAAGCCCCACATTTTCAACCTGCCACGGCCCAACCAACGCTGGCTGAGGCAATGTGAGTTCTCCGGCCCTGTCTGTAAATGTCAGCCTAGCTGTGCCCGACTCCGCACCGTTTTGCGAAAAAACTGACCATTCAGCCCCACGACGATAAAGCGGAGCCCCTACCTTTTCGGCCTGCGCTTGCAGAACTTTCATAACCGCCTCTGGCTGCTTGCCCGTTACAGCAGGCACACCCGGCTTGAAAATACCGGCTTTTTCTCCGGCAATAGCTTCCAGCGTGTCCCCCAAAAATGCCTCATGATCGCGCGAGACGGAGGTAACAATACATGCCACAGGTTTACGCAGCACATTGGTGGCATCACACCGACCACCAAGCCCCACTTCGATAATAGCCAGATCTGCCGGATGGCGAGAAAAAAGCAGAAAGCCAGCCGCTGTCAGAACTTCAAATACGGTAATGGGCGCACCATCATTCACCCGCTCGATTTCTTCCAGCGTGGCAACCAGTTCCGATTCGCTAACAAGTTTACCGGCAATACGAAACCGTTCTGTAACATCCACCAGATGTGGGGATGTCATCACATGCACACACCAGCCTGCGGCCTCACCAATCGCACGCAGAGTTGCGCATGTGCTGCCCTTCCCGTTTGTGCCTGCAACATGGATAACGGGGGGCAGCTTTTCTTCCGGGTGCCCCAGCTTTGCTAGCAGCGCCTCTAACCGCCCAAGGGAAAGATCAATCAGGGCTGGATATAGGTTATTCAACCGCTCCAACACCGCGCCAGTCCGGCCCGTAAATTCTGCTGTTGGGCCAGAGGCTGCTACTTTTGTCATGGAAAAATTACTCTGCGGCGGCGGGAGCCGGTGCTTCTGGGCGCGGCGGCGGTGCTTTTACATCAGCCGGTGCATGCATCAGCAACCCGATCACGCGGGCCAATGTTGTGGGCACATCCTTACGCGGCACCACCATGTCCAACATACCGTGATCCAACAGGTATTCAGACCGCTGAAAACCTTCTGGCAGCTTTTCGCGCACTGTATCCTGAATAACGCGAGGGCCAGCAAAACCGATTAGCGCATTGGGTTCGGCCATCTGCACATCGCCCAACATGGCAAAGGAAGCCGTAACCCCACCTGTGGTTGGGTTGGTCAGCACCACAATATAAGGCAACCCGGCTTCTTTAAGCATTTCAACGGCTACGGTGGTGCGCGGCATCTGCATTAGGCTGATAACGCCTTCCTGCATACGTGCGCCGCCAGAAGCCGTAAATATAACCAGAGGAGCTTTTTGCAGAATAGCCAAACGAGCAGCGGCCACAAAGCGCTCACCAAACGCAGCCCCCATGGTGCCTGCCATAAATTCAAACGCCATCACACCGACAACAGCCTGATGGCCACCAATGGTGCCGTGGGCCACAATAAGCGATTCATCCAGATGGCTTTTTGCGCGCGCATCTTTAAGACGATCTGTATATTTTTTCTGATCGCGGAACCCAAGCGGATCAACCGGAGCAGATGGCAGTTCGATACGGGTGAAGTCCCCGTTATCAAATGTCCATTTCAGACGATCCATAACCGGTGCACGCATATGGTGCCCACAATGGGGGCACACATTCAATGCCTTGTGCAGCTCTTTGGTCAGAATCATCTGGCTGCATGAGTCACAGGTCGTCCACAGATTATCCGGCACATCCCGACGCAGCAGGCCGCGAATTTTGGGACGAACATATTCGGTGATCCAGCTCATTTTGAACCCTGTGACTGCACAATACAAATTGCAGGGACAAATATAATATGGCCCAGCACGCGTTGCATTACGCTGGCTGAAGCTATCTGCCAAGTTTTATGAGAACTTACAGGCTATATGCCCCTGCGGAAACTAAGCCTGAAGCTTGTAATTCACCCCCAAGCTTCAGGCCATAACTGAGGCTCTAATTACAGAGCGCCTTCCACCCATGCCTTCAACTGGCTTTTGGGCAAGGCACCCACTTTTTTATCTACAACCTTACCATCACGCACCAGCATAAGGGTAGGAATGCTACGCACCTGATACGCATTGGGGGTTTCCGGATTGTCATCAATATTTACCTTGGCGACAGTCACCTTACCGGCAAGTTCCTTGCCAATTTCTTCCAGTGCTGGGCCAATCATCTTGCACGGACCGCACCATTCTGCCCAGAAATCTACCAGCACAAGGCCAGATGCCTTGAGAACATCTTTATCAAAGCTGGAATCGCTGACAGCAAGCGTGTGTTCACTCATTTTCTGGTTCCTTAAAATCTCCGGCACGCGCCTGCATGCCGTGAACTGCCTTTACCAATACAGGGTAACAAGTTGAAACGGCTTCCTACCCAACTCTTCCTAACACTTAAGGTTGCGCTTGCTGTGGTCAAGATACAGCCGTAGGCAAAATGCCGGGAGCGTGTTTATCCAACACCGCATCTGGCAGAACATCTGCACGTGGCATTTCTGTCCAAACCAAAACGCAAACCACTGGCCGATCTGGCCATATGCCCTGCAGAAGGGCACGATAAGCCGCCATCTGTCGGAGATATAGAACAGGTGTATCCTGCACCCTACGGGGAGCATGGCGGCCAGTTTTAAAATCACACACCAACACTTTGTTTGGCAGCACACGCAAACGATCCACCTGCCCCACAATAACCTGCCCGCCAGCTACACCGGCCAAGCGCTGCTCTGCCCGTGCAGTAGGATCAAACAGATCAGCCAGTTCCGGCAGCCTCAAAACCGCAATAACCTGTTGTGCAAGCACGGTGGCTTCATGCGATGACAAACCACTTGCTGCCCGTGCCAACCACTGATGCGCCATAGCAGGTTGCTGTTCTACCGAGCAATTTGGCAAAAACTGCAACAAAGAATGTACCAGATTACCACGCCGAAAAGCTGCCTCACGCGCCTTGGCGGGTGTAACAGCAGCAATATCCAGTGGCGAACGCACAGGTGGTAACGGCCCAAGCATGGTATCATCTGGTTTACTTGGCGCCAATGGCCGCGCTAGTGGGCTTTCAGCTTCTGGTAAAATAGGTTTCCATAACGGAGCAGTTCCCATCCACAATGGCAACGAAGTTACGTTCATACGGTTGTCAACAGAACTCGGGCGGGACTTTTGGGAATTAAGCTGTTCCTGCGGCGTTTCTTCTAGAAGCAGCATCGGCCCAGACCATCCTCCTTCCTGAAAATCTACTTCTGTTGCACCTGCTTTTTCAAAACCAACCCGGCATCTTTCGTACCAACTTTCTGCGGGCACATTGCGCCCTGGCTTCCATCCACACACAACCAACCGATCTGCTGCACGGGTAAGTGCCACGTAAAGCAGTCGATTATATTCCTCCACCACACGGCCCCGCATAACGTCCTTAAGGCTTCTCGTTAAACCGACAGACAAAGCATTACGCGGCACATACAAAGGCACATCTACATTTTGTGTTTTATCATGCGCCCAAAACAATCTGTCCTCAAAACGCGGAAGGCCAACTGTATCCGGCAAAATCACCAAACGAGCCTGCAACCCCTTAGAACCATGGGCTGTCATGATTCTTACAGAATCTCCCCCAGCTTCGGCTTCCCGCTTCACAGTTTCTTCTGAATGACGCATCCAATGCAGAAAACCTTGTAAAGAAGGCGGATGCTGATCCTGATATCTTATTGCTGCAGAAAGTAATTCATCAATTGGTTCTGCTGCTTCCGGACCCAATCGTGCAAGAAACCGTGCACGTGCTCCACCCGGCCCCAGTGCAGCAGAAAGAAGCTCATAAGGCGTAAGATAATCTACCTGCCTGAACAAACCATTCAGAAAATTCCACGCTTGTTTCCAATCTGATTGTTCTGTGTGGTGCTCTCGAAGTGCTGACCATAACGGTTCTCCTTTTTCACGTCCCGTAGCCAAAGCCATCAAACTATCATCCGATACACCACCGAGCGGAGATGTGAGCACACACGCTAATGTTAAATCATCTTGCGGCAACAAAAGTGCTGCACATAATGAAAGCATATCCTGTACAGCAAGATGCTCGGCCAATCCCGTACGCACAAGCGTAACCACTGGAATATTATGGCCTTTCAACGCACGCACTAACATCCCCACAAAGGGAGAACGGCGCGGCACAAGAACCAGAACATCTCCTGCTGTTAAAGGATTTTCTCTAGATAAAGATTTTTTATTTAACTGCCGGAAGATATACCCTGCCACAGCATCTGCCAACTTTTGGCGTGAGCTTTGCCGTGTGGCATTTCCTTGTGCTGGCTCCCACGGGCTAATACTATCTTCTTCATCCTCAGTCTCAACCAATGGCCATAACTCTACACGCCCCCCTTCGCCAGGGCGTGCCGTAATATGCTCCATAATTTGCCCAGGTTCTTCAACAACCCCTTTGGCTGCATCAGATTCTGCAAAAACTGCATCAACCAGTTTAAGAACGGGCGCAGTTGATCTAAAGGAAACTGTGAGTTCTGGTTCACGCCACAATAAATGCGCATCCTGAACACGCTTTTTGAACTTCTGACGCCATTCTCGAAAAGAATCTGGATCTGCACCCTGAAACCCGTAAATGGACTGCTTATAATCCCCCACGGCAAAAATAGTCCGCGGCGGTTCCTCTTCACTTCGTCCACCAAGGCCAGCAAAAAATTCTTCTGTAAGATCGCCCGCTATACGCCATTGTTCAGGAGAGGTATCCTGCACCTCATCCAGCAACAAATGGTCTATACCTCCATCCAACTTATACATGACCCAAGCGGCGCCAGGCTCTCGCAAAAGTCCCAATGCACGTTGAATAAGATCATCATACTCAATTTGACCATGTCGTGCTTTTTGCGTTGTATAAAGGCTAGAAACATCTGCTGCCATTTTAAGCAATGCACTTCCCATTTCTGCCAATTTTCGTGCACGCAGTTGCTCTTCCACTCTGGATATACGCTCACCCTCTTTTTGAATATAGAGCGCAATATCAGAATATTTTTCAGAAAGTTTTTTAGAAATTAAACCGGCAGAACGTAGCTTTCCATCTTTTGTAAGAAAACCACTTCGCCACACAGACCATTGCCTTGCCCGCTCAGAGGCAGGCAAGGCAAGCCAATCTAAAAGAGAAAAAGCATTTCTTTTAATTGCTTCCGATCCCTCCTTAGAAAGAATCTGAAACCCCTCTCTTAAATTCTGTTCTTCTGGAAAATCAGAGCATAATTTTTCAAGAAATTCAGAGGTGCTGCCATGTAATATATCAGGTGATAATCCTAGAATCTGGCATAATATAGCCTCAGCCTTATGAGGGGCTTCTACAAAGAGTTTTAGCAACGATGCTGATCTCTCATCTTTTCTTAAAACCCCAGAAATAAAAATAAAATCTCCAAGAGAGATCTGACCTGCCAGTGGAGAGATAACACCTTCTTTTTGCTGCCCTAAAACAGCTTCTACGCACGATTGCAAAGCCAAGGATGCATCTGTTTCTTCCATAACTGTAAAATGCGGATTCATGGAAGCTTCCAGAGGGAAGCGCCGCAACAGAGATTGGCAAAACGCATGGATTGTTCCAATGCGCATACCCCCAGGAAGATCAAGCACCTCTGCAAATAATGCACGCGCACGCCTGCGTGTTTCATCTGTGCAGGGAACGTACAACCCTGCCAACTCTTTATCTAATTCCTCATCCAACAATGTTACCCAACGGCCAAGACGCTTTTGCAGACGAATAGACATTTCCGCTGCGGCTGCCTTCGTAAAGGTTAAGCACAAAATACGGGCAGGTGAACTTCCGGGCTGGATAGAACCATCTTCTGCCAAACGCGGCAGCATCAAGCGCAAAAGGCGGTCAATCAGCAGTTTTGTTTTACCACTTCCCGCAGAAGCTGAAACAAAAACCGAAGCCGAAGGATCCGAGGCCAGAGCTTGCTGCGCGTTCGCCTGAGAAATAGCTTTTTGTAAAGCTTTCTGTGCAGATATGCTCATTCCTCATCCTCCTTACGGGCTGAATTCCACTCAGGCACACGCGCCAGACGTGCATAATCGGCAAAGCGCGGCTCTCTGCCCGGATGGGGATGAGAAAGGTAGGGTTGATCTGGTTGATCGTATGCAGCCACCCGCAATAGCAAATTTTCCCAAGTTTGTTCGGCCAAATCGGTAAGGCTGAGTGCTTCACGGGTCTTCACAACCACCTCTTCTCCCGGATCAGCGCCACCCGTTAGGCGCCAATAAATAAGATCTGATATTTCTCTTGAATGTTCGGGAACCTCTTTAAAACCACCCCGAATAATCATAGCGGCCTCAAGCGGAAGCTGCGGGCTCCAACCGGCCCAAACATCTTTGGCAGAGGGTAATGTGCCCGTTTTATAATCCTGCACAATCACATGCCCATCAGCATTTAATTCTATACGGTCTGCCCGACCAACAATGTCAAACTTACCACCTGGAGCATCCATAATACTCACACGCCCACGAATTTCTGTCAGAATAGCGCGCGGCACACCGTGTTCACTACGTCGTTTTTCTTCAGCCTGCACCACCCATCGGGCAATACGTGTTAATCTGGGCGCCCACCATGCACGCAATGCTGGGCGCAAAACATGTTCCTGTAAACTTGCAGAAAATAAATCGCATAATTTCTTTTCTGCATTCTCTGGCCATGCCACACCATAAGTTTTTACCCAGCGCTCCAACGCCTTATGCACAATCATACCATAGTCAGATGCATCGGCTGCTTCTTCCAACTCTGGCAAGACTTCAAGGCGCAAAACGTGTTTTGCGTAAATAGCGTAAGGATCTCTTATCCAAGTTTCTATTTCTGTCACACTCAAACGACGTGGCCGCAATGCAACGGGGGGCATGGGCTGCGGTGGTGCAACAGGTGTTGCTGGCCCTAATGGCTGATCCAACTTATTCAACCAAACTAAAGCAGGGTGATTAGGAATATACCCATTACGGCCAGCCAAAAAAGCATCAAGCCGCGTAAGCCATCTGGCCGGAACAACAGGTGCACCTTCTCTCCGCCGTGCGCTGGAAAGAATAACTGTATCTGCGGCGGCTGCGCTTGCAAAAAAATCGTGCGCGGCCTGCCCTACTGCCTGCTCTGGAGATGGAAGCCCCATTCTTTGCCGCATAGGCCGGCTCATCCATGGGCCAGCATCTACTACGGGCGGCCACACACCTTCAGAAAGCCCGCCCAGAATAACTGTTTCTGCTGTTTGCAAGCGTGATTCAAACAAACCCCAGATTAAAACACGTGGATGTAAAGATTTGGGGTCTCCACCTCGGCGCATGGCAACGCGTTCCGGGGCAAGAACTGCTGTTAATAAGCCATCCAAAACAACAGGCGGTTGAGGCGGTAAAACCTCTGATGCTAACATCAACTCTGTTAACTGGCTGGCAAGCATATTGCCTTCTTCACCACGCCATAAACGCTCTGATGCGCTTTCTTCATCAGTTGCAACCAAACGCTCTACTGTTGCAATTAATGCAGCAAGTAAGTCTGGCACAGGCGCGCAATGCTGCTCTAAATCTTGCGCTGCCTGCACGCTTGCTTCTACCGCATCCAGCTCCCATCCAAGAACCGGTTCCAGACAAAAAGCTAAACGCTGCATGAAAACAGACAATGCTACCGGACCAAAAGGCCTATCTGCCGTAACACCGCCTTCCAGCTTGGCTTTTGCTCTTTCATTCAGGTTTTCTAAAGCATTACTCACAACCCGACATAAAGCTGCAAACCCAGGAGGAGGTGCTGGACCACGCAAAATAGCACGTTCCAAAAGGCGTGCTGTTGCACGGCAGACACCTGATGAAAAACCGCATGCAACCAAAGGATGTTTTAAAACACTCAAAAGAGAAACTGGCGAAAATCTGCTATCCACCATTTGAGCAACAAGACGTAATAAAACAGCCGCAGGTGTATCCACCAAGGATGAGCCTGCACTGTCATCCGCCAGCACACCCCAGCGTGCCAGTTCCGTTGCCACACGTGCAGCCAATACTCTATCTGGCGTTACAAGGGCGACGCGATGCATTGGTTTTTCGATCGCCTCACGCATGATCATGCTGATTGCAACAGCTTCTTCCTGCTGATCCGCTGCATCTAGCCTGTAAACATTTTCTAACTCAGCACCACCTGGATGAGACCAATCATCCAAAGCTTCAGCCGGAAGAAGAACGCGCGCAAGAATGGCAGCTCGTTCTGCTCCTTTTCCTGTGCCTTCCCAAACTTGAACTTTATTTCGTGTGATTTCTAAATTTTTTAGTAAAGCACTTAACCCAGCCTGAGGGTGACTATCTGGCAAAGAAAGAAAGGTTTCCTCTGCCATCATCATATCCAATCCAGGCAATACAACCTTACCTGCAGGACATTCCAGAACGGCTTGCAACACCTTTACTGTAGGCTGCATAACATGTGTAAACCCGGCCGCCCATATAGGTGTACTATCACCCTGTTGCGCGAGTTTACGCCATAAATCTGCCTGTGCTTCAAGCAACGCAACCTGTCTGGCCACAGGGTTCATAACCCCGTTTTCCCTTAGCCATTCTGGCCATGCCTGTGTTACAATTTCTAGAAATCTTAAAATAATTTGCCAATGTTCTGCAAAGTTTTCTTGCACAGCTTCTGGCAAACGTTCTGCCAGATTAACGCCAGACCACTCGGCTTCATCCATTAAATCTGCCAGAGCTTTTGCCAAAGGCCATGCCTGATCCAGTGTTGGCCGTGTGCCAAATGCTTTATCTGCCTGCAAAACCAGCCGCGCCAATACAGCTAACCTTGTCATACTGGCAACAGCGGGGGGCAAGTCCAATGCCAGCTCACCGCCTATGCCAGCGGACAATCCCAGTTCAGCTTCATCCAGCGCACCGATAGGCACAATGCGTGGCAGCAATACACTCTGCCCATCCATATGGCGCAAAAAAGCTTCTGTTAATGCACGTGCAGCACGTCTGCCGGGCAATACAATAATGCCTTCACCTATAGCTTCTACATCATGATTTGCAGATTCGATCCAACGTATGGCGAGTTGATCAAGGAAAGGAAGGTGTGCGGGAATTGTTGCAAGTTTCATGCGCCAATCCCATAGCCAGCCATATCTATCTTTTTCAATCTTTCTTCCCATCCTGATAATCTGGCTTGGCGCTGCCCGTCAGCCAGAACATGTATTTCAAGATTCAAGGCATCTTCAGGCAACAAGTCTTCCAGTTTTTGGGGCCATTCAACCAGCACCACACCTTCTCGTGCCTCATCCCATCCGAGCTCCTCAAGCTCATCTGGGCCACCCAATCTCCAGAGGTCAAAATGAGACACAATGCATAAAGGAGATTCGTAAGATTGCACTAAAGTATAGGTCGGGCTTGGCACCTCTAGGTTAGGCTCTTGGCAAAATGCTCGCAAAAAAGCACGTGCAAAAAGGCTTTTCCCAGCCCCTAGCGGCCCAGAAAGTAAAATAGCATCCCCTGCTTGCGCATATTCTGCCAGCTTTGTGGCCAGTTTTATTGTTGCATCTTCATCTTGCAGAATCATTTCTCTGGCCATCTTACTCTTCTCCGTTCATTGCCCAGCCATTTGCTGTAAATCACAACAATGAGAGGTTTTTTGTTACGTCAGTTTCGATATCACAAAGAAGTGTAGCTTAAGCTAAGCAAACAAATATTTTCTACATTCCATTGTTTATAAATAACTTTCTTGAAATTTCACGAATAAAATCTAACATTTTTTATCATTTTCTTAATCTTTACTCATTATTATGTTCCTTTCGACATGCATAAAATGCATGATTGATACGCGCTAAAGAGAAGCTCTGAACGAAATATTGTTTGTTTCTTTTTGAAACACGTATAGGTTTAGTGATAACAAAAAATGCAACCATAGAGTGCATTTTGATTCTCTGAACCATAATGAGGTTCCACCATGCGTATTTTGCTTTTAGAAAATAATTGCACCTCCAGCCGGGCCATATTTTCGGCATTAACAAAAGCCTCTTTTTCGGTGGATATGGTTCAGTGTGATCAGGAAGTTATAGAATTACTCAGAAACTATGATTATGGCCTTGCCATTCTTCACCTGCAACACCCTGATATTCATGGATATGACATTCTCAGCACATTACGATCTTTAAAACTCACAACACCTGTTATCGTTATCTCACCAGTTAATAATCCTGAGGTGAAAACCAAAGCTTTTACCGTGGGAGCTGACGATTATCTAACAGATCCTTTTGATTCAACTGAACTTACAGCGCGCATTCAAGCCATTTTACGGCGGGTTCACGGCTATGCTCACCCTATTGTCCACATTGGCAACCTTACAGTTAACTTCAACAGTCATGCCGTAATGGTCAACAACCAGCCCGTTCACCTTACCGGAAAAGAATTTGCCATTCTTGAACTCCTTGTATTGCGCAAAGGCATTGCTCAAACCAAGGAAACCTTCCTCAATCATCTTTATGGAGGACGGGATGAACCGGATATAAAAATTATAGATGTTTTTATCTGCAAACTTCGCAAAAAACTTCAGACTGCAGGTGTAGGAAATCTTATTTCTACGGTATGGGGCAAAGGTTATATTCTGAATGACCCACAAGCACCTAAAGCGTGTGTATCTATGCCTACACTCAGCAAACCCATGGAACAATCTCAATCAGTATCTTCCCGGCATGCTTCCCACCCTCAGCATGTTGCGGAGAATAGTGCCTAAATTACCAAAATATATTTGAATTATAATGTATTTTGGTAATTTATAAGAATAAAAAACACTCGATTGTTGCTGTGCAAAATGAAGCATGGTTATTCAAACATGCTCCAAATTTTGACATGAACATTCTAGGGAAAAGAATTTTCAAAAACTCCTTTCCCTATAGTGTATTTTACGCAGGAACACGTACCTGCTCAAGCACATCGCACATCTGATCAACAACCTCATCAACCAGATTTGCGTCTTCTGCTTCTGCCATCACACGTACCAAAGGTTCTGTACCGCTTTTACGCAGCACCAAACGCCCTCGGCCAGCTAATTTGCGCTCTACATCAGCCTGACGACTTTTTACTTCATCCACATCAAGCGGGCAGACACCTTTGTATCGAACGTTTTTTAGCTTTTGGGGAAACGGTTGAAACAACCGGCAAACTTCACTAGCTGGGCGACCATCCTGCACAAGCACCGCCAGAATCTGCAAAGCGGCAATCAGCCCATCTCCTGTTGTTGCAAAATCTGTCAGCACCATATGGCCAGACTGTTCACCGCCTATATTAGCTTGCCGTTCCAACATGCGTTCTACAACGTAGCGATCCCCCACTGCCGTACGTTCCAGATTTAAGCCCAGATTTTCAAGAAACCGTTCCAGCCCCATATTAGACATAACGGTTGCCACAACAGCCTTGCCTACCAAGCGCCCTTCACGCGCCCAAGACTGGGCAATAAGAGCGAGAATCTGGTCACCATCAATCAGGCGGCCAGTTTCATCTGCAATCAGCACACGGTCTGCATCTCCATCCAGGGCAATACCCAAATCCGCCTTATGTTTTACAACTGCGGCGCATAGGGCTTCAGGATGTGTTGAACCACATTTTTCATTAATATTTACGCCGTTAGGTTCACAACCTATCCGGATAACTTCTGCGCCCAGCTCCCACAATGCGGTTGGCGCAACCCGATAAGCAGAGCCATTGGCACAATCAATAACAATCTTCATGCCATCCAGCCGCAATTTACGCGGGAAGGATGCTTTGGCACTTTCTATATACCGACCAGCAGCATCATTCAGCCGAGAAGCTCGGCCAATATGTTCTGGCGTTGCCAGATATGCGGTAAGGTCTTTTTCCATTAGGGCTTCAATTTCGCTTTCATCCTGATCAGAAAGCTTAAAGCCATCTGGGCCAAACAGTTTGATGCCGTTATCCCCAAAAGGATTATGAGAGGCAGAAATCATAACACCCAGATCTGCTCTAAGAGAGCGCGTGAGCATGGCAATCGCGGGTGTTGGGAGCGGACCAACCAGCGTGACATCCATGCCAGCAGACAAAAAGCCCGAAACCATGGCGCTTTCGATCATATATCCAGAAAGCCGCGTATCCTTCCCCAACAGAACACTATGCCGGTGATCCCCCCGCTTAAAATGCAACCCCGCAGCTTGCCCCAGCTTTTGGGCAATTTCCACCGTCATCGGTGCAACGTTAGCAGTGCCACGAATACCGTCTGTTCCGAAAAAACGCTTCATTCTGCTCATTCCATTCTGTCCGCCTCAGACAGAAAAAGCCCATCCTGCATAAAGAACGGAACTGCCTTCTTGCGGTTTTCTTTTATTTCCTAAAACGGTTTCAGGCTGGAAGAAACCTTGTTCAGCCCGGAAACTTACTTTTTTAGCTCTGATATATTTCTCGCCATACGTTTACAGCCTGCATCATGCCTTTAACATCATGCACGCGCAAAACCGTGCTACCCAAAGCCATAGCAGGAAAAGATGCCGCCTGCGTTCCGGCATCACGCAAATGTGGCGTAGTTTCTCCCGTAAGGTTTCCAATCATCCGCTTGCGGGACACACCAAATACAACCCGGCAGCCCAAATTGGTCAGAAGCAGAATATGCCGCAATAATTGCTTATTCTGTTCAAAGTTTTTTGCAAAACCAAACCCCGGATCTACCATAATCCGATGTCGTGCAATGCCTCCTTGCACGGCAACCTCAATCCGTTGTGCGAGTTCACGTACCACGTCTATACTCACATCTTCGTACACGGCATGTTCTGCCATGGTTTGAGGTGTGCCGCGCATATGCATCAGCACAACACCACAATCTTGTACAGCCAGAAGCGGCAAAGCTGCCGCATCATGCACAAGAGCTGTCACATCATTGATAATATGCGCCCCAGCCGCCAAAGCTTGCTGCATGACATAACTATTCCGCGTATCTACAGAAACAGCCACGCTTGGCAATTCTGCCTTTAAAGCCACAAGAACCGGGCCAATACGCTTCCATTCTTCTGCTGGTGTAACTGTCGCTGAACCGGGCCGTGTACTTTCTCCCCCTATGTCCAGCACGGTTGCGCCAGCGCGCACCATTTCATGCGCTTTTAAAATTGCCTCATCAGCGCTTGCCAGTTTACCGCCATCGCTAAAGCTATCTGGCGTGATATTCAGGATACCCATAATCTGGAGACCTGCTGGTAATCCAACTGATGGTACAGAACGTGTTATCCGCTCAAGTTCCAGCGCCCATTCCTGCGGTACTTTCTGAACAGGCATCAAGCCGATTGTCTGGTATCCCTCTATCAAACGCACATACGTAAATGCCACCGGGCCACCGCATAAAGGTAAAGCATCACCCTGCTTGATAGCTGCTTGCGCTATGTTGCCATAGACAAGCCCCAAAGGTTCAACCAGCCGTACATACGTCATCTTATCTGCCTATCCCAAACAAAAAGAGGCGGCATTTCTGCCGCCTCTTTCCACTCTACATCTTTATTAGAAAGTTAGCTTGGCTGAGGCACAGGAGCTGGGCCCCCGTTTTCATTCTCCGGTTTATCCGAACCCTGCGCATCTGCCCCACCAACCTGAGGCACAGAAGAACGCCTGTTAACTGGCCCGCTTTCTTCCTCTTCCTTACGTTCGATAGGCTGCCCCCGCATGATCTGACGGATTTCTTCACCGCTCAGGGTTTCATATTCCAGCAGGGCTTCTGCCAGACGGCGCAGTTCATCAATATGATCATGCAGATAGTTCCGAGCCTGCACATAGGCTTCATCTACAAGCCGGCGAACTTCCTCATCAATCTCACGGGCTGTTTCTTCCGAGAAGTTGCGAGAGGCCCCAGCAAAGAAACCACCATTCTGATCATCATCTGCGTAGGCAATCATGCCCAGCTTGTCACTCATACCCCATTCGGTCACCATGCTGCGGGCCACGCGGGTTGCCATTTTAATGTCACCCATTGCGCCGTTGCAGACGTTATCCTTACCGTAGATAACTTCCTCCGCAACACGGCCACCCATAGCCACTACAAGATGCGCAAATGCGTTTTTCTTGCTCATGGACAGGCGATCATCTTCTGGCAGACGCATCACCATACCCAGCGCACGACCACGCGGAATAATGGTTGCCTTATGAATGGGCTCACTTTCCGGAACCAGAACAGCCGTAATAGCATGCCCTGCCTCATGGTAAGCTGTGCGCCGCTTTTCATCATCGCTCATAACAAGGGAGCGACGTTCAACACCCATCAGCACCTTGTCTTTGGCATCTTCAAACTCACGCATGGAAACAGTGCGACGCCCCAGACGTGCAGCAGATAGCGCGGCTTCGTTTACCAGATTGGCAAGATCAGCACCGGAGAAACCAGGGGTACCACGTGCAATAATGCGTGGGTCCACATCGGATGCCAGTGGCACTTTGCGCATATGCACACGCAGAATTTTCTCACGGCCAGACACGTCAGGATTTGGCACTACAACCTGACGGTCGAAACGACCGGGGCGCAGCAATGCCGGGTCAAGCACATCTGGACGGTTGGTGGCGGCAATCAGGATCACGCCTTCATTGCTTTCAAAACCATCCATCTCAACCAGCATCTGGTTCAGTGTCTGCTCGCGCTCATCATTGCCGCCACCCATACCTGCACCACGATGGCGACCAACGGCATCAATTTCATCAATGAAGATAATGCAAGGAGCTGATTTTTTACCCTGTTCGAACATGTCACGCACACGGGATGCACCAACACCTACGAACATTTCCACAAAGTCGGAACCAGAGATGGTAAAGAACGGTACATTGGCTTCACCTGCAATGGCGCGGGCCAACAGGGTTTTACCAGTGCCCGGCGGCCCCACAAGCAGCACGCCTTTGGGAATTTTACCGCCCAAGCGCGTAAACTTCTGTGGGTCTTTCAGAAAATCCACGATTTCCTGAAGTTCCCCTTTAGCTTCATCAATCCCGGCTACATCATCAAACGTGACGCGACCATGCTTTTCTGTCAGCATTTTGGCGCGAGATTTACCAAAGCCCATGGCCCGGCCACCAGCGCCCTGCATCTGCCGCATCATAAACAGCCATGCAGCCACCAGCAGAATAATGGGCAAGGAATTCAGGAAGTAACGCAGCAGCGGGCTACCTTCCTGCTCCAGCGGCTTGGCCACAACTTCCACCCCTTTGCCCACCATGCGGGTGACAAGGGAAGGATCAAGCGGCGCATAGGTTTCAAAAGCCGTGCCATCGGTCAACGTGCCGGAAATATTGTGATTTTGCATCACAACAGACCGAACATGCCCTGTATCCACATCAGCAATGAAGTCCGAATACGCCAGTTGCTGTGCAGCGTGCTGCGTGCTCCCCGGCTGGAACATGTTCACAAGCAACAGCAGCAGCAGGATAATGCTGACCCACAGCGCCAGATTGCGGCCTAAATTGTTCATCTTGCCCGTATATCCATACCTAGTGCGAGAATGCCGGAAGAGTCTTTATCTGACCGGCTGCCGCAGAAAAAAGCAACCTCTCCCTTTATTAAATGGGAGGCCACCTGCGTATTCCTAGTCTGCGAGCCGCACATATTTTAAGAATCTTGTGCAACTGCACCATACACGCTGCTGCTGGTAACCGAAACCATAGGGCGAAAAATGAACTCTGCCCCATGCAAATCGGGCTCATCTTCCCCTACCCAGCCCAAATGCGGTACAGCAACGCGTTTGCCTGCACGCCACAATGCAGGAAGAACAGCACAAAACCTTGCTTGCTGCCCATTACGCATTTTGCGCGCCAGCCCATACCCTGCCGCTGCAACCATCAGCCCTTCTTTCTGAACTGATGTAGGAAGGCGCAACACAAACCGGTTGTCCCATACTGTGCCATTTTCTGCCTGCATGGCAGAAGCCATTGCAGCTTCTTCGCGCATCAGAGCCCATTGCTGTTCATGCCGGAACAGCCGCGTTCCAGCTAACGTGGCTTCTGCTGCCATATCTTTCAAGCGCGCCACAGCAGATTGAGAGGGCGGATATTCAGCCCCACCAATACTGCGGATAAGAGCCGCAAGCACATCAACATCTGGCAACTCCGGCCCCAGAATGGCCCATCCTTCCGGGCGCATCACAATATGCTGCGCAAGCTGCGCGGCACGTTCACGTTCCCTGCGCATCCGAAATTGGCCGGATTGCATACCGAGTTGCCAAAAATGCGCACGTTGATCGTTTTTTTGCAGCAAGTAGCGCAAACGCACACGCTCAGCGCGCTGATCTTGATTGGAGGGATCATCCACCCATTCAACATGCGCTTGCCGTAAAGTATTCCGCAGTGCCTGCCGAGAAAACCCAAGCATGGGACGAATAAGACGAATATCCGGCCGCACAGTTATCCAACCCATACCGGCCAGTCCTTCTGGCCCACTGCTGGAGTTTTGACGCATCCAGACTGTTTCAGCCAGATCATCCGCCTGATGTCCCAGCAAAAGATCTGTGCATCCATGTTCCTGGCAAGCAGCTATCAGGCGCGCATAACGGGCCTCTCTGGCTCTGTGCGCCATGGCCGAGCCCTTTTTGAGATCTGTAAGCACTAACAACTGCGCTGGAATATTCATTGCCTGTAGCCGGGCAAGAGTCTGATGCGCTTCCAACCCAGATTCAGGCCGCAAACCGTGATCCACAACCAAAGCCAGCAGGTTTTTCCGCCAAAAAGAGGCCAACCACGCAAGACATAAGCTATCGCCGCCGCCAGAAACAGCCATAGCAACAGGAGGACAATCGGATTGATCAGGAAAAAACGGCCCTAACTGGGCCATACATTGCGCAAAACAAACCGGAGAAACGGGCTGATCGGAAAAAACATCACGCCCAAAAAATACAGGAGCAGACACTTTTCCCGATACCACGCTAACCGTTATTCGCAGCCGCCTCGTTTGGCATAGACTTCTGCTGCGTGTGCAACACGTGTGGAAGGTGTGGGGAATTCTGTTTTCAACTTGGAAAGCGCTTCACACGATGCCTTTTTATCCCCCAATGCCAGAAGGGAAGCCGAAACGCCTAGCAACGCATCTGGGGCACGCCCACTTTTGGGGGCCTGCCGGTAAGCATCATAATATGCCACGGCAGACTGACGATACTGCTTTTGGCCAGCCAAGGACTGCGCCAGCAGGAATTGTGCATCTACCTTAAAAGCACCTTTGGCATTCTTAAGCGCTGATTCAGCATCAGACTGCGCTTCTGCATAATCTTTTTTCTGCAAAGCGGCCTTCCCGCTGGCAAGCAATCCATCTGGCGTGGTGGGCTTTGCAGTTTCCTTGGCTGTTGCATCTGTTGAGGCTGCAGCAGCCGTAGAAGCACCTGCGCCGCCAGCACTTGCCTGAGCTGCAAACTGATTATCTGCTATCTGCTTGGAAAGGGCCGCTGTTTTCTGTTGCAGTTCATTGGTCAGCTGGTCAATTTCACCACGCATATCGCGCTGCTGCTGCTCTAACGTGCTCACCCGGTCCAGCAACTGGGCAATCAGATCATTCGTGCCTGCGTTTGCAGTATCCCGCGCCCATGCAACTGGCACGCACACACTGCTTATTGCGGTTGCCATTGCCAACGCCACAAGCCCTGTGCGGACATGCCGCGATGCTTTGAAGCAGATTTTCATCAGGTTCTTACCCTTCCACAACATATAGGCAGAAACATCATACCACTTTGTTCTGCAAGACAAGTGCTTACAATACAAAACAGGCCGGGCTTTAACACCCGGCCTGTTTCTGCTCTGTCAGCTTTCAGAAAATTCTGAAATCTTATTTAACAGAGGTAATGGCGTTACGGTTCTGAGCCCATGCATCTTCATCATCACCCAGAGCGGTCGGACGATCTTTACCGTAGGAAATGGTGGAAATACGGGAAGAAGCTACGCCCTTGGCCACCAGGTAATCACGCGCTGCATTGGCGCGGCGCTGGCCCAGAGCAATGTTGTATTCTTCGGTGCCGCGGTCATCGCAGTTACCGGCAACTTCAACATTAACCTGCGGGTATTTTGCCAGCCAGTCAGCCTGCTTCTGCAGGGTGTCCTTGGCATCATCGCGCAGGCCGCTTTTGTTCAGGTCGTAGAAAACGCGGTCACCCACGTTTGCAACCAGATCAGCTTCACTGCCGGGAACGGGGCCGCTGATGGTAGGCTGCGTGGTAGCAGCACCATTGGAGGCACCAGTGTTTGCGTTATCGTGGGCGCAGGCTGACAGCAGGGCAACCATACCAAGCGCGGCAACTACTTTTAGTCTCATGTGTCGGATCCTGAGAATTGGTTCCTTGCGGAACTATTCGGGAGAAAAGAGTTTTAACCTTGTATCTCCGCGTCTTCTTCTGCTCCTCTCCGAACCCTTCGAAGAGCCGACGAATTTTGGAGACCAACTTGCCCTAAGCCATAGCTTATTCTGTGGGTCAAGTTGCATCTCTGTATCTCATACCTGCCATACACTGAGTGAGACGAAAAAGACACACTTCTGCTTATTGGTCTTATACGCCTTTATTGCGGCCAAATTATGGACAGCAAAAACCCCATATCACATTTTTGTGATATGGGGTTTTCTTCACAAACAGCCGTTTTTTAGCCGTTTAGTGGAGACCATGCCGGATCTGACGCCGCTTCTGGCGTGGGCAGAACGCGGTCATTAAAGCCCGTAATATCCACCATTCCAATGGTAGAACTAAAGCCCGCACCACCTGCACCTGCACGGCTCTGGCGGCAATATGCCAGCACGCGCCCATTGGGGCAGAAGCTTGGGCTTTCCACCGTAAAGCCCTGCGTCATGATTCGCTCACCAGTGCCATCCGGCGCCATAACACCAAGCGAAAACATACCCCCGGCAATACGGGTAAACGCAATCAGATCCCCACGCGGAGACCACACTGGAGACCCATACGTGCCCTGACCGTAAGAAATGCGGCGTGCACCACCACCGGAAGCCGGCATGATATAAATCTGCGGGCTGCCACCACGATCCGAGTTGAATACGATCTGTGATCCATCCGGGCTAAAGCACGGGCTGGTATCAATAGCCCCAGAAGACGTGATCTGACGGCGCGAGCCAGAGGCCAGATCCACAACATACAGATCAGACCCGCCATTACGGGTGACTGACAGCACAACAGAACGCCCATCTGGTGAGAAACGCGGCGCGAAGGAAATACCTTCAAATTCACCCAGAATCTGCTGACGGCCACTGGTCAAATCAAACAGATAAACCCGAGGGCGGTTGTTGGCATAGGACATGAAGGCAATCTGATCCTTCACTGGGCTAAAGCGCGGTGTCAGGGTCAGCCACTTGCCAGTTGTCAGCATCCGAGCGTTTGCACCGTCCTGATCCATAACGGCCAGACGCGTACGCTGGTGCCCACGTGGGCCAGAACGGGAAATAAAGGCGATCCGGGTATCAAAATACCCTTTTTCACCTAACATTCGCTGGTAAATAACATCGCCAACAATATGGGCAATTCGCCGCCAGTTGGCAGCAGAGGTGGTATAAGCCGTGCCTTGAATCTGCTGATGGCTCAACACATCCCACAAGCGCATTTCCACCCGTACAGAGGAACCACCACCAGAAACGGAACCCGTTACCTGCGCGTGTGCGCCCATGCTTTTGGAAGTCGCAAAATCTGGCGTGCCAGATGTTGTGCTGCCCGGCATAACCTTGAACAAACCTGTATTGTTCAGATCATTCGTCAGCACTTCGGCAATTTTCTCGCCCAAGCCACCACCAAAATTGGGGATGATGATGGGAATAGGCGCTGTGCGGGCCTGATCAACGGTAATTTCAGCTTCTGGGGCGCTGGCAGCCGCAAATGCGCCAACAGGCATGGCCATAATACCGCCAGCAGCCACACTGGCCCCCAGCAGGCTGCGTCGGCGCAGCGCGCCAACCAGCACATCGGCTTCCTGATCGGAAATAAAGGGGCGGGTACTCATCACCATGTGTTTTTCTCCCTAAGGCCTGCTCAAGGCCTGAATACAAACTTCAGTTGCCGTGGCTGCCCCAGCAGTTCCTTGGGAATTGGCAGCTTGGCACATGTTGGGCTTAGAACAGCGGCCCGAGCTCTTTCAGCCAGCGCACGATACGAAGAATCCGCATTCATACGGGCCTGTGTTTCTGGCGCAAACTGCACAATGCGGGCTTCACCCGTTCCATCTACCGTAACCACCAAATGCGCCACAAAACTGGCATAATCTTTGGCGGCAGTATCCTCTGTGTAGCAGCGCCTTACCGCAGCCCCGATAGCTTTTTGCTGGCCAGCACTCAGGCTGCCCGTAATGTTACTACCCACGGGGGAACCACCACCTTTGGGCGAACCGCCAGCAACCGGATTAGCGCGTGCCTTGGGTGCATGCGTCTGCTTCTGATCCGACCGGAACGTATCCAACGTTTCCAGAAGGGAATGAGACTCTGCCTGGCTCTTCTTCGCCTTGTTCGGCTGCGTGATATGAGACGGAACCGCCGCATCCGGCAGGGTATCCGTGGGCTGCGTAATGGGCGAAGGTGGCGCCACACTATTCGTCGGCTGCACCGGAGAAGGTGGAGACGGCGGTGTTTTCACGACCTCAGGAGATGGCTCTTCCGCCTTGGGGGGCAGAGGCACATCTGGCAGCTTTTCAGATTCCGGCACGGGCGGCGGCGGAACAGGCTGTGGCGGCGGAGGTGGCGGCGGGGCCTCCTCATTCGGCACATCCTTCGGAGGCTCTGGCGTTGGCGGAGCTTCCTTTTCTTCCGGCGCAGGCGGTTTGGGTTCAGCCGCAGCCGTTTCTGCCTTGGCGGCAGGGCCGCCTTCCTGTGCATCCGACTGCTCGAACTGCATTTCAATCGTAGGCTGTGGGGGCTCTTCCGGCGGCTTGGGCGGCGGAAGAGTGATCAGCAGCGCCAGCAGAAGCGCGACATGCGCGCCCCCTGACAGATAAAGCGATCGCCGGAGTATAATCTGATCAGACCGGCGTGGCCTTGCCATGGGCATTGTTCGTACCTCTCCACCCTATCGGATGGCTTAATGCCCACTGCTGGCAGGTTGCTGCGCCAGCAGAGCCACATGCGTAAAGCCGCCTTCCGTAATCTGCCCCATAACCTGCATGACCTGCCCGTAATCAATATGGGCATCCCCACGTACAAAAATACGGTGGGATGGATCATTGTTGGAGGCAGTCTTCAACTGGGCCACAAGCTGATCTGCCGTAACGGGGTTGTCCCCCAGATACAGCGTGCCATCAGACTTGATGGAAACGGTAATGGGCTTGCTGTCTGAATTAACCGGGCGCGCATCTGTTTTGGGCAGATCAACATTCACACCGCTGGTCATCATTGGAGATGTCACCATAAAGATGATCAGCAGCACCAACATCACGTCCACCATGGGAGTGACATTAATTTCGGCCATCGGACGCCTGCGGCGGCGTCCGCTTCCTCCCGACGGCATTGCCATATCTCAGGTCCTCTCTTCGGACTGGCGAGAAAGAATGGCAGCAAACTCGGTACCAAAACCTTCCAGACGATCCTGGAAAAGATCCATGCTGTTGCTGATGACGTTATACGCCACATAAGCTGGAATAGCCGTTAACAGGCCAATAGCCGTTGCAAACAGGGCTTCGGAAATGCCGGGGGCCACAACGCTAAGGTTTGTATTGTGTTCAGCCGCAATGGAGCTGAAGGAATGCATAATCCCCCATACCGTGCCAAACAGGCCAACAAACGGCGCAACAGGTGCAACCGTTGCCAGAAAGATTACCCAGCGGCGCAGGCGGTCCATTTCACGCGTGATGGTAATACCAATAGCGCGGTCAACACGTTCCTTAACGCCACCACGCACCAGATCCACACCGGGAATACGGGCTGAGCGCCGCCATTCCCCCATAGCTGCGCCAAATACGGCAGACATTGGGTTGGTGGGCTTGGCGCCATCACTTTCATACAGATCATCAAGGCTACCACCAGACCAGAAGCGATCTTCAAACCCTGTGGCTTCACGATTGATGCGACGCAACGTGACAAACTTGTCCAAAATAATTGCCCATACCATCACGCTGCAAATCAGCAGCCCAAGCATGACAATTTTGACAACAAGCGAGGCGTGCATGAACAACGCCCATACTGACAAATCTCCCGCCGCATTTACGCCGAGATTTGCCGCATCAACCGCACGATCCAATAAAGCCTCCTGCCTCTGCACCCCTTACGGGCGATCTGTCTCCGACTCGGTCGAGACACATGCTTTGCCCGACGCTCCTGCTTCTTACTTGGTTCCTCAAAAAAGCAGAAGAGGCGCTTTCATCCCTTTGATGCCAATTTCTGCAACAAATCACGCCATAACGGCGGAAATCGGGCAGGACGCCCATCTGATACCTTCACGCAGGCCAGACCAACTTCAACCTGAGCGCATATATCATCACCACGCGTGCAAAGCTGATCCAGCCGGCAACTGGCCGCTCTCAAGTCAATCAAACGGGTGGTAACTGTTACAATATCATCCAGTTTCAAGGGCATTTTGTAGGCAAGACGGGCATCACGCACTACAAAAACAAGCCCATATTCTTCCTGCAAACTGGATGCTGGCATACCCAAGCTCCGAATCGCTTCGGTGCGCGCACGTTCTGCAAACGCAAGATACCGTGCATGGTAAACAATGCCGCCCGCATCTGTATCTTCGTAATAGATTCTGAAATCTATGGAGTGGGTGGTCATTCTTCCCCCTCATCCTCGCCTGCAAGAAAATCCATTTGCTGGTTGCCCCCCGTAGCCGAAGCCGGAGGAGTAAGCCCCAGATGCCGCCAGCCGCGTTCACCAAGAACACGACCGCGGGTGGTACGCAGAACAAGACCTTCCTGGATCAGGTAAGGTTCAATGACATCTTCCAATGTATCGCGCGATTCGGCCAGAGCTGCCGCCAGCGTTTCCACCCCGACAGGGCCACCATGATGATATTCGGCAATCCGGCGCAGATAGCGCCTATCCATGGCATCCAGCCCAAGTGCATCAACCTCTAGCCGCTTGAGAGCCGCATCCGCCACTTCCGTTTCTACAGGCACCCCGACAGGCACAGTTACAGATGCAAAATCCCGCACTCGGCGCAACAACCGCCCGGCAATACGTGGCGTACCGCGTGAACGACGGGCAATTTCCATTGCACCACCTTGCGTAAGGGCAAAATCCAGCTTTTCTGCCCCTCGTGCCACAATTTTACACAGTTCTTCCGGCGTATAAAAAACCAGCCGAAGGGGAATACCAAACCTGTCCCGCAATGGCGTGGCCAAAAGGCCTGCGCGCGTGGTAGCTGCCACAAGCGTAAAGGGCGGCAGATCAATACGGACAGACCGCGCAGCCGGGCCCTCACCAATAATCAGATCAAGCTGGAAATCTTCCATCGCAGGATAGAGAATTTCCTCAATAGCGGGCTGAAGGCGATGGATTTCATCAATAAACAGCACATCGCGGGGCTGTAAGTTGGTAAGAATTGCTGCCAGATCACCCGCACGCTGGATAACGGGGCCAGATGTGGCCCGAAAACCCACCCCTAGTTCGCGCGCAACAATCTGGGCCAAGGTTGTTTTACCCAACCCCGGCGGCCCATGCAGCAGAACATGATCTAAGGCATCACCACGCTGTTTGGCGGCCTTGATAAAGATGGAAAGATTTTCCCGACTGGCCTTCTGGCCTGTAAAATCATGCAGAGTTTGCGGGCGAAGTGTGGATTCGCCAACATCTTCCTCCCGCCGTGCTGCATCAATTTCCCGATCAGGCGTAAACTCCGCACTCATCGGGCAAGATCTTTCAGGCTGTCACGAATCACCAGATCCAGTGTGGCGGCAGCCCCGTGCGTATCCATCACTTTCCGCACCACAGGCGCCGCTTCTGCCCGACGGAAACCCAAGCCTGCCAGCGCCATAAGGGCATCTGCTTCTATGCTGCCCGCAGGGGTTGCCATGGCCGGAATAGTAATACCACCGCTCCCACCACCAGGCATTTTACCAGCTTTATCACGCAGTTCTGTCAGAATCCGCTCTGCCAACCTGCCACCCACACCGGGTGCACGCGTAAGGCTGGCTTTATCGGATGTCATCAACGCGGCCACCAACTCTCCCGGTGAAAGGGTGGACAGGATACCAAGAGCAACCTTTGCCCCCACCCCTTGTACACTTGTAAGCAACCGGAACCATTCACGCTCTGCACTTTCCATAAAACCGTACAGAAGAATAGCATCTTCGCGCACAACGGTTTCTATCAGAAGCCGTGCTTTTTCTGGAGGATTGGGTAAGGCGGCCAAAGTGCGTGTAGATGCAGCAACAAGATAGCCAACACCGTTTACGTCTATAACGCAGCTTCCCAGATCAACTTGAATGACCAATCCGCATAAAAACGCAATCATGCCATTCTTACCCCGGCTGCAATATGACGTGCACTGGCACGATGATGCGCGTGGCAGATAGCAACTGCCAGTGCATCCGAAGCATCTGCACGGACAATTTCTGCTCCGGGCAAAAGCCGCCGCACCATCATTTCTACCTGTTTTTTATCTGCTGATCCGGTACCAACAACCGATTTTTTAACAGAAAGTGCGCCGTATTCCGCCACACTTACCCCTACCAATGCGGGCACCAACAACGCCACACCACGCGCATAACCCAGCTTAAGGGTGGCCGAACCATTACGGTTTACATAAGTTTCTTCAACCGCTGCTTCTGCTGGTTCCAACCTGTTTATCAGCATCAGCAGGTTGTCATGCAGCACCTTTAAACGGTCTGGCACGCTATCGGCACTATTGGTTGCAATAATGCCATTTTCAACATGCCGGAGCCGATTGCCCTCGACATCAATCACGCCCCACCCCGTAAATCGCAGGCCGGGATCAATGCCGAGCAGACGTACCATTATACTCTAGGCCGAAAGTTTTTCGGCCAGATCATCCGGCAGGTCAAAATTGGCGTACACATTCTGTACGTCATCATGATCTTCAAGCGTATCTAGTAGTTTGAACAGGCTACGCGCTTTATCTTCATCCAGCGTTACGGTGTTTTCCGGGCGCCAATCTAGCTTGGCGCTTTCTGGCTCACCAAAGCGCGCTTCCAGCGCATCCTTCACCGCAAAGAAGGATTCTACTTCACACGTCACTTCATGCGATGTTTCTGTAGAAACAACATTTTCTGCGCCAGCCTCAATAGCTGCTTCCAACATTTCATCTTCAGAAGCTACAGACGCCGGATACGCAATCACGCCCAACCGGCGGAACATGAAGGAAACGGAATTGCTTTCCCCCATAGACCCGCCGTGTTTGGAGAAAGCAGCGCGCACATCAGATGCCGTACGATTGCGATTGTCGGTTAGGCCTTCAACAATAATCGCCACACCAGCAGGGCCATACCCTTCGTAGCGCACTTCCACATAGTCATCACTACCTGCGGCACCAGATGCCTTTTTAATGGCGCGTTCGATCGTGTCTTTAGGCATATTTACTTCACGCGCAGCTGAAATAGCTGCACGCAAGCGCGGGTTTGCTGCTGGATCAGGCAAGCCTGAACGCGTTGCCACCGTAAGTTCCCGAATAACCTTACCAAACTGCTTAGAGCGTTTTGCATCCTGCGCACCTTTACGGTGCATAATGTTCTTAAACTGGGAATGACCAGCCATCTTCCTTACCTTGTCGTCTGCAACAGTGCCGGGCGGGCTTTAGACAAGCCGCCCGTGACAATGCTTGTATTTCTGGCCCGAGCCACATGGGCAGGGCGCGTTACGAGGTGTCTCACCCCAGCTTGAAGGATCATCCGGCATAATGGCGCTACCACCGATAGGCGCAGCCATTTCCGGCGATGCACCGGGTGAAAGACCAGGCCCCGGTTCCGAGGCGTATCCCTGCACTTCCGGATCAGCATGGATTTCTGCCGTATCGGCAAACGGATCAACAGCCGCTGGCGGAGGCGTTACTTCCACCCGCGCCATCAGCCCAACCACACGCTGGCGCATTTCTTCCAACATGAATGTAAATAGCTGGAAAGCTTCGTGCTTATATTCGTTCAGCGGATCTTTCTGGCCATAAGCACGCAAGCCAATGCCCTGCCGCAACTGATCCAGCGCATGCAGATGCTCTTTCCACACCGCATCATATGTTGTCAGTAAGATCTGCTTTTCAATAAAGCGCATTAAGTCTGGGCCGATATTGGCGGCTCGGGCAGCTTGCGCCTGTGTGGCTGCTTGGCTGATCCGATCCGCCACAGCCTCGGCGTCCATGCCATCTTCCTTGGCCCAAGCTGCTATCGGCAGATCCAGACCGAAGGTTTTTTGCACATCTTCCGTCAGCCCAGCCACATCCCATTGTTCCGCAAAGGATTTTTCTGGGATACGGCGCGCTACTATCGCATCAATAACATCTTCCTGCGCTTCCGTCACAATGGAAGATACATCCTCAGTCGCCATAAACTCACGGCGCTGAGCATACACTTCCTTGCGCTGGTCATTCATCACGTCATCATATTTGAGCGTGTTCTTGCGCATATCGAAGTTGCGGGCTTCGACTTTTCTTTGTGCCCGTTCCAGCGCCTTGCTCAACCATGGATGAACAATGGCCTCGCCTTCCTTCATGCCCATTTTCTGGAACATTCCGCTCATGCGGTCTGAACCGAAAATACGCATCAAGTCATCCTGAAGCGAGATAAAGAATTTGGAATTACCGGGATCACCCTGGCGGCCAGCACGACCGCGTAGCTGGTTATCAATGCGCCGGCTTTCATGCCGTTCCGTGCCAACAACATACAGGCCACCAGCCTGCTGCACGATATCATGATCTCGCGCAACGCGATCACGGATTTCTTTTTCAGCCGCGTCACGCTCTGGGGAATCTTCCATTTCTCCCAAGGTTTGGGAGATCAGCATTTCCACATTGCCACCGAGCTTAATATCCGTGCCACGGCCAGCCATGTTGGTGGCAATGGTAATGGCGCCCGGCGCACCTGCCTGCGCCACAATCTTGGCTTCCATCTCATGGAAACGAGCGTTCAACACGTGATGTGGGATAGCTTCGCTCTTCAGCAGATCTGAGAGCGCTTCACTTTTTTCAATGGACGTGGTGCCGACCAAAATCGGCTGGCCACGTTCGTGCACATCCCGAATGAGTTTAACAACAGCAGCAAACTTTTCCTGCTCTGTCAGATAAATCTCGTCGTCTTCATCCTTACGCGCAACCGGACGATTGGTGGGAATAGCCACCACATCCAGATTGTAGATTTCTGCAAACTCATCCGCCTCTGTCATGGCGGTGCCGGTCATGCCGGAAAGCTTAGGATAAAGGCGGAAATAGTTCTGGAAGGTAATGGAAGCCAGCGTCTGATTTTCCTGCTGAACCTCCACGTGTTCCTTGGCTTCCAGCGCCTGATGCAGGCCATCGGAATACCGGCGGCCTTCCATCATACGGCCAGTGAATTCGTCAATAATCACCACTTTGCCATCACGCACGATGTAATCCACATCCCGCGAGAATAACGTATGCGCGCGCAAAGACTGCTGAACATGATGCACCACAGCTACGTGCTGCAGATCGTAAAGGCCGCCTTCATCCAGCACACCTGCCTGACGCAGCAGATTTTCCACATGGTCCGAACCTGCATCCGTCAGAATAACAGTGCGGAACTTTTCATCTTTTTCAAAGGTAGTGGGGTCCTGCACAAGCTGGGCGACCACGGCATCTACTGCGCGATATAGATCTGAACTGTCTTCCGCCGGCCCGGAAATAATCAGGGGGGTACGGGCTTCATCAATCAGAATAGAATCCACTTCGTCCACAATGGCGTGGTAGAAGGGACGCTGCACCATTTCGCCCAACTGGTACTTCATATTATCACGTAGATAATCGAAGCCGAATTCGTTGTTTGTGCCGTAGGTAATATCAGACGCATAAGCTTGGCGGCGCGCGTCATCGGGCATATTGGGCACAATCACGCCCGTTGTTAGGCCCAGAAAACTGTAAAGCCGCCCCATCTCTGCCGCGTCACGCGCGGCAAGATAGTCGTTCACAGTCACAACATGCACGCCCTTGCCCGCCAGCGCGCTGAGATACACAGCCAGCGTGGCCACCAGGGTTTTACCTTCCCCGGTGCGCATTTCTGCAATTCGGCCAGAATGAAGCACCATGCCGCCAATCAACTGCACGTCAAAATGCCGCATCCCCAACACCCTGCGCGAGGCCTCACGGCACACAGCAAAGGCTTCGGGCAGCAGATCATCCAGACTTTCGCCTTTGGCGATCCGATCTCGGAATTCCTGCGTTTTGCCGGAAAGGGCGGTATCATCCAGCGCCTGTACCTGTGGTTCAAGCGCGTTGATCTCCGGCACCCGGCGTTGAAATATCTTAAGCGTCCGGTCGTTGGCGGTGCCGAACAGGGCGCGGACAAAGCGTGAAAGCATGAACACCTTTCCGGAACAATGCGGCCCCTTACCCCTGCACTACCCCAAATGGTAATGCAGCAAGGGACACTGGCATGGCTGGCTTGCCGTGCAAAATAGGACCGGGGCGGGTTGCGGTCAACCAACCGTACCGGTGGAAGCAGGATTGAAACAGGGGTTGCCGGGTGGAAAGCCCTCCTTCATACAGGATAAATAGGTTTTAATGGCTTTAAAGGTTTTAATACACATGCGGCTTATTCCCCACGCGTTTGGCCTGGCAGCAGCAGCTCTTTTTGCTACCACCACCCTTTGCACGCCCTCCTTTGCAGCAGACCCTGCTCCCGCAGCTTCGGTCGCACCTGCAAAGCCAGCAGACCCCAACGCTGTGGTAGCCACCGTGAATGGTGAAAAAATCACGCTGTCTGATGTGCAGACGGCCATGATCTCTTTGCCACCGCAGATGCGCCAGCTTCCCCCGAACCTTATTTTCCCCATGCTGGTCAACCAGTTAGCAGATCAGAAAGCCATTCTGATTACGGCGCAGAAAGAAGGGTTGGACAAAAAGCCTGAAACCCAGCAGATGATGGTGAATGCTTCCAACACCGCATTGCAGAATGCATGGTTGTCTGAGCAGGTTATGCCACACCTGAATGATGATGCCATTAAGCAGTATTATGATCAGAATTATGCAGGCAAGCCAGCCGAAAAAGAAGTGCATGCCCGCCATATTCTGGTGAAAACCGAAGCAGAAGCTAATGATGTTATCAAGAAGCTGAAGGCTGGTGCAGATTTTGGTAAATTGGCCGCAGAAGTTTCTACCGACAAGGGCAGCGCCCAGCAAAACGGTGGTGATCTGGGCTGGTTCAAGAAAACAGACATGATCCCGGCCTTCTCTGATGCTGCATTCGCCATGAAAAAAGGTGAAATCAGCAGCACTCCGGTAAAAAGCCAGTATGGCTACCATGTCATTCAGGTGCTGGACACACGCACAGATCCGGTTCCCACACTGGATTCTGTACGGGACAAAATCCGTCAGGCTCTTATCCAGAAATATGTACGTGAAGCTGTGGATAAAGCCACCAATCAGGTTAAAATCGTGCGTTTTGACCCCAATACCGGCAAGCCGCTGGCTGATGCACCAGCACCGGCTACCGCACCCAAGAAATAAAACCATTAAACCGCAAACCTCGCCCTTAGATATGCAGGGCGAGGTTTTTGCACAGATACCCTTTAAGGATACCGCCAGATGGCGCAGACAATCCCCGTTTCCCCCCTGGCCCTGCCAATGCCGGAACTTGGTGTTGTGCGTGGGATTCGCCTTGGCGCTATTGCGGCTGGTATTCGTTATAAAGGCCGCACAGATCTGGTTCTGGCTGAAATGGCCCCCGGCACCACAGTTGCGGGCGTATTTACCAAATCCAAATGCCCCGGCGCACCTGTAGATTGGTGCCGTGCTATTCTGCCAAAAGGGGAGGCCCGCGCATTGGTTGTAAATGCCGGGAACGCCAACGTATTTACTGGCCAAGCCGGACGCAAAACATGTGAAGCCACAGCAGAAGCCGCAGCCAAACTGGCAGGCTGTTCTGCCAAAAATGTTTATTTAGCTTCTACCGGTGTTATTGGGGAAATTCTGCCTGCTGAGCGCATCACCTCTGCGCTTCCAGCACTGCATACCGCCCTTTCAGAAAACGGGTGGGAAGATGCCGCACGCGGGATCATGACCACGGATACCTTTCCCAAAGTGGCCGTGCGCAAGGCCACACTCAAAGGCACGGAAGTTATTATTCAGGGTATTGCCAAAGGCAGTGGCATGATCGCGCCAGACATGGCCACCATGCTTGCCTTTGTTGCAACCGATGCAAAGCTGCCTGCATCTGTGCTGCAAACCCTACTGAGTGCAGGTATCCAAAAAACCTTCAATTGCATTACGGTGGACTCGGACACCTCAACGTCTGACATGGTGCTGCTGTTTGCAACCGGGGCCGCGCAGAATCCTGATATTGCCGCCACCACAGATGCTCTAACAAACCCAGAACTGGCTGATTTCCGCACCGCGTTGAACGCCGTTCTGCATGATCTCGCCCTGCTGGTTATTCGGGATGGTGAGGGCATTACCAAGCTGATGAGCATTCAGGTCAGCGGCGCTGTATCCGATCAATCTGCATGGCGTGTTGCCATGGCTATTGGCAATTCCCCACTGGTAAAAACCGCCGTAGCAGGGGAAGATGCCAACTGGGGCCGCGTTGTGATGGCTGTTGGCAAATGTGGGGAACCCGCAGACCGCGATACGCTTTCTGTCTCTATTGGTGGTGTCTGCATTGCCCGTAATGGCACCGTTGTAGAGGGATATGACGAAACCCCCGTGGTGGCGCATATGAAAGGGCAGGAAATCGATATTGCAGTTGATCTTGGCCTTGGCACAGGCACCGCTCAGGCTTGGAGCTGCGATCTGACCCACGGCTATATTGATATCAACGGATCTTACCGCAGCTAAGCGCCACTATCTGCCCCAACTGTTTATTTACTTATCTTTCCTGCGGAGCAGGCCCTTATGTCCAATTCGGCACCGCCCCCCGGCTGGGGGGCTCCTTCTGGCGATTTTTATGGAATGCAGCCCGGCACGCCCGCTCCTGTATGGATTTACGCTGGCTTCTGGTGGCGGGTATGGGCCTTTCTGATTGATGGCATTATTCTTGGGGCCATAGAAACCGTTCTGGGGTTTTTTGTTGCACCCAATGTCACTGTCAATTGGCAGGAACTGCCCCTTGATGGCTCTGGGCAAAGCATGAATGTGGTGGATGTTGCCTCCTTCGTGCAGCCTGAAAATATCTCCGTTCTTATTCCGCACATTCACACAGGGCCTTGGCCACTCGCCAGTCTGCTGCTCGCCCTTATTCCGGCAGTTTATTACGTGTTGTTTGAGGCATCTTCCCTCCGTGGCACACCCGGCAAACGGGTATGCCGGTTGGAAGTCGTCACACTTTCAGGCGGGCAGATCAGCTTGGCACAGGCTATTCTGCGCTTTGTCATTAAGGCGTTTATTTCTTTCCCACTGCTGTATATCGGCGTCATTATGGTTGCGTTTACGCGGCGCAAGCAGGGGCTGCATGATCTTATAGCTGGCACATTGGTTATCCGGGCAGAAACACAGCAAGTTGCGCCCTTCCAACCACACCGGTAGTTTATCCACTCCCTTCTGAACAACTGCTATCAGCACGCATCATCTTGATACCGCCCAATTTGCCTCCTACCCTAGAGGCAGACTGGGCATGGCTGTTGCTTGCGTGCCCTTGGATATTTTTACCCGTTCAGCAAAGGATGCAGCGCCCCCATGGCGGCCAATAGTCCGGATCAGAGTCTATCCTTTTCACCCTCTCCGCCTCAGTCGCCTTCCTTGGCTGCATGGCTTTGTCGGCTTTTTTGCCTGTTTGCGTTGGGATTGGGGTTTCTTTTCCCTGTTACGCATGCGCGTGCGGATACGGCAGCAACTGTTCCTCAAACCACCGGTTTGACACAACAGGACGCGCAGCAGTTACTGAACGTTCTGAACGATCCGCAAAAGCGGGAAGATTTTTCCAAAACCCTTTCCCTTATGGCCAAGGGCTTACCTGCCGCCATACCTAAAGCGGCACCTGCCCCAGCGGCTGCCAAACCACAGGCAGATAACGCTGTTATAGACAGCGATGTCCATTCAGAATTGGATACTCTGCAAAGTTCGATCCATGGCTACCTGAACAATTTTACCAGTCTTTTTAAAGATTTGAGTATTGTTGGCCCGTGGTTCAAAAACGAAATCCGCAACCCGGCCTCTCGGCAGACCCTGATTGATGCGTTTAGCCGTGCCCTGCTGATTATTGGCCTTGCTCTGGTTCTAGAACGCGCCACCAGCATTGCAATGCGCAAACCGCTGAACTCTGTAACGCAACATGCAGAAAACCGAGAAAAGCGGCTAGAGGCCTCTGCCGAATCTGCTGCCGCAGCTGATAGTAGCGATGCCGCAGCAGCAAATGATGCGAATACCACCCAAACGCGTGAAAATGACCAGCGGCGTGGCACCGAAGTTTTACGCTATTTAGTTCGCGTACCGTATAATGCACTGCACTTCCTTATCAAACTTCTGCCTGTTGGGGTGTGCCTGCTTGTTGGTTATTTGGGCGCAGAATTTTTAACCACCACAGCGCAAGCTCATACTGTTTCTCTCACCCTTATTAACGCTTACGCCATTGCGCGTGGGCTATATCTGGTTGTGGAAACAACATTGGCACCCCGTTCCTACGCTATCCGTCTTATTCCTGCATCGGATGAAACGGCACGCCTGCTCACACGCTGGTGGAACGTGCTGGTGGCTGCCCCTTCCATTGTGATCTGCCTATCTACCTTGGGGAGTGAGTTTGACCTCAGCCCTCGCGGTGTAGATGCCATGCAACGTGCTGTGGTGCTGATCCAGCATCTAATTATTGCAGCCTTTATCTGGCGGCTCCGCCATATTGTGGCACGGGCCCTGCAACCCTCATCCAACATGCGTAAAAATGCCCTCTGGGCTTTTGCCGGCACGCTGGCGCATGTGTGGTGGGTGCCTGTGATGTTCCTGGACATGGCGCTGTGGTTTGTCTGGGCCGCACATCTTAAAGGAGGCTATCAGTGGATCCTGCGCGGAACACTGTTGACCTTCCTCTGCCTGGTGCTTTCCCGCGTTATTGCCCTGTTGGCTTATGGTTTGCAGGATAAGCTATTCCGTATCAGCCCCACGTTGGAAGCCAGTTATCCGGGCATGCAAAAGCGCGCGGATTTCTATTACCCGTTCGTGCGCCGGATTATTACCATTGCCATTATTTTTATTACCGCCATCTGTCTGGCACAAAGCTGGAGCATCCCCAGCTTCCGCTTCTTCTTTAGTTCTGCGCTGGGTGAACGTCTGATTGGTGCCGCCATCTGCCTGCTTATCGGCATGACAGTTGCTGCTGTTGCATGGGAGGTCGTAAACGGCCTGCTGGAAAAACAGATTACCCGTTACACATCCAGCGCACAGGCTGCGCGCGCGGCACGCTTGCGCACTGTGCTGCCTATTATCCGTACCGTTTTGCTGGCCGTTATTATCATTTTTGTAACAGTCACCACGCTGTCTCAGATTGGTATTAACGTTACCCCCTTGCTCACAGGCGCTGGTATTTTGGGGGTTGGTCTTTCCTTTGGTTCACAGAGCCTGGTTAAAGACGTTATCACCGGCTTCTTCATGCTGGCAGAAGATGCCATTCAGGTAGGCGATTGGGTAACTACCGGCGGGATTGCTGGTATTGTTGAGCATCTTTCCATCCGTACATTGCGCGTTCGCTCTGTGGATGGTGACTTGCATATCATCCCCTTCTCATCCGTAACCTCCATTGCCAATACTGCCCGTGGGTTTAACCAGGTTATTGTGCATCAGACGGTGGATCTGACCGAAAGCAGCGAACGAGTTGCCAAGATCATGCAGGACACCGTTCAGGAAATGCGCAAGGAAGACGCTTACAAGAACATCATCTTGTCTGACTACGTTGATCTGGGTGTTGATAGTTCAGACGGAAACGGCGCTGTGCTGGTTGGCTCCATCAAAACCGCACCTATGATGAAGTGGAAAGTGCAGCGCGAATTTTACCGCCGCATTGCAAACCGCATGGCTGCTCAGGGCGTAAAATTCTATACCCCAACATCCTACTCCACCACGCCGCCTGGCACCCCGGTCCATTTGGCAATGGATACAATGCCGCCAGAACTGCTTGAAAAAATTAACCAACGGGCCGCTCAGGTGCAGGAAGAAGCCAAATCTTCTGCTCCAGAAGCACCGCCTGCAGCAAAAGAACCACCACATGCCTGAAACAGGGTTGAACCTTTCAGGAGGGGCAGCCCCTCTTGATTGTATTGAAAAACCGCTGGCGCAGGAGGGCTTCGCCTTCCTGCAAGCAGCAAGTATGCACCCCATCCTGCAAGGTTTTGGGTTAGCTGATTGGGACCAGTTTGCCGCAAGCTGGAATGATCTGGGGTGTGACCGGTATATGGCAGATGGTGGGCGCTATCGCCGCCGCCGCTATGCCACGTTCTCACTTTCTGATCAGGAAATTCTGCGTAAACCACATCAACCCCATTACCAGAGCCGTGATTACAATACGCTGAATGGGGGGATTGAACGTTGGTTTCAACCGGTATTACCAGAAATTGGTAAGAACCCGGCTTTACTGTCCATTCTAAAACTTATGCACCAGCTGGCCGTGGATATGACGCCAGCCAAACAGCGCCCTCCGGCATGGCATGCAGAAATTCATCAGTTCCGAATTGAAGCCAGTAAAGATGCTGCCGGGCAACCCACGCCGGAAGGTTTGCACCGAGATGGCGTGGACTGGGTATGTGTTGTGATGATCCGCAGAGAAAACATTGCTCGCGGAGAAACATCCATTCACGATCTCAACCGCCAACGCGTGGGGGGCTTTACGCTCACCAACCCGCTGGATACAGCTTTTGTAAATGATAGCCGGGTGTATCATGGGGTTACCCCCGTACAGGCCGTAAACCCTGCCTTACCGGCTTATCGTGATGTGCTTGTTGTGACGCTTCGCCACGAGTAAAATAAAAAGGCCGGGGAACCGGCCTTTTTGTTAATACCCTGCGTAATAAATAGCGTGCAGCCCCAAAGCCAGACAAGAAAATACAAAAAACATGGCGCCAGCCATCTGGCAGCATTCTTTAAAAGAAATGGTATTGTAAGCAGAAACTGCAGAAGCAGAAGAAACCACACTATTTTGCTGTTCTGCTTCGCTCATGCCTGCGCCCTTTTCGTTTTATGCAATGCTGATTTGTTCATAGCACTTATCTGGCTACGATTGTCTCTTTCGTCAAGGGCCATAGGGTTGTCCCATTCCCTAAAATGGGGTGGACGCCACCCCTGCCCGGGGTTCACATAAGAAGAAATTCATTTGGAGTTTCAGACTTGAAACAGATTGCTTCGGCCCTTCTTGCCACCAGCCTCCTTGCCTCCCCCGTGTTTGCCCAAACCCCAGAGAAACCGGCTACAACAGAAAAAGCTGCACCAGCCCAGCCTTATTCCATTGCAAGTTTTATGGGTAAGTGGGCCGTCACAATGGTTATGGAACCCATTACCATTATGGGTAACCGCGCTGTTGGCCCCGCAGCACGCTTAGTGGTTGTTGTACCGGACAACATTAGCAAAGTTGTAAAGCAAAACCACTTTGCCCTGGCGCGTAAATCCAACGAGGTATGGGAAGGACAGCAAGAAGACGTAACCGCTACGCTGACACGTCTTTCAGAAAATACAGCTCAATTGGTTCTGGTTCAAAAAGATGGGCATAAAATGGAGATCCCACTTTACCGCGATGACGGCTGATATCTGAATTTCCGCCACTTTCCCCGCCCAAAATATAATGGGCAGGGAAAGATTTATCGGCCTGAATTACTTTTCTTCTGCAGGATTCCAATTTTTCAGGAACTCCTGCAAATCGGCATCTGGTGTGCCAATTTTCACTTGCAACGTCACATACAGATTACCTGCTGGGCGGGCCCCGTGCGCCTGCACGCCTTTGCCACGAAGCCGCAATACGGTGCCCGTATCTGAACCTGCAGGCACATTCATCTTCACCGTTCCTGTGGGGGTTGGCACCATGATAGCCCCACCCAGCACAGCGGTTTTAAGATCTACATCCAGATTTTCCCGCAGATCATTCCCTTCCCGCGTATATGTGGGATCAGACATCACGGTAACGGTAATAAGCGCATCTCCGTCTGGGCCACCTTGCACACCGGGGGCACCTTTACCACGCAGACGCAACACTTTGCCGTCTTCTATCCCCGGAGGGATTGTCACATTCAGCGTGCTGCCTTCTGGCAAGGTAATACGAGATTTACCGCCGTTTACAGCGTCTAGAAAACTGACCTTAAGCGTATAGGATCGATCTTCCCCTTTACGTGGGCCAGAACGCCGCGCCCGGCCACCGCCACCAAACATGCCTCCAAACAGATCGCTCAGATCTTCTTCTGTAAAGCCGCTTGCACCACCGGGGCCGCCACTATAGCGGAAGCCACCCGCACCTCCGCCAAAATCATTAAACCCGCCGCCTCCGCCGCCAAAACCGGGGTGCCGTTCCTGCCCGGCAGCATCAATTTCACCGCGATCAAAACGTGCGCGCTTTTCTGGATCAGATAGCAGATCATTGGCCTGATTAACGGCCTTGAATTGTTCTTCGGCCTTTTTATCATCAGGGTTCAGGTCGGGATGGTATTTTTTGGCTAATTTACGATAGGCCTTGCGCACATCATCTTGGCTGGCACTTTTAGAAATACCTAGCACGTCATACGGATCACGCACGCTCATGCGGCACCTCCCTGCTGAGCAGGGCGGGAATCGGAAAAATTATCCGTATCCAGCAAACTCATAAGCAGAGCAATCACAACATCACGGGAATACCCGGCCTGTTCTGCCTCTTTCACAAAAGCTTCCAGACGGGGTTTAAGATATGCCTCCGCCGTTAAATTGTTCATAAATCACTTTCTCCATATCCCTGAAGGCCGCATAAAAGAGCATGCGCGTGCCCACAGTTTTTTCATGACATTACTTATAATAATGGGAACGCTCAAAGGCACGGTCAATGGATGCCCGGCACCATATGAATAGCTGATACCCATATATCCCGCAGCCGCTAAAAGTAAGGCGTGGCATCTGGCGCTCATACTCTTTATAAAGCCCAGAATGTAAGATAACGGCATAAACACACTTTGCTAACGTTTATGCCGCAAACCAGAATGATGGAGAAACCGGCTATGGCTGACAAACCGCGCTTTTTTGATGATCTTGCCGGCGTGGCCGGTGGAGCTTTTTCCGCCCTTACAGGTGTGCGCGAAGAAATTAACGCTATTGTTCGCAGCCGTGTAGATGAAGTGTTGACTGGCCTACAGGTTGTGCGCCGTGAAGAATTTGAAGTGATGCGTGACCTAGCCGCCCAGGCGCGGATTGGCCAGGAAGAGGCCGAACGCCGCTTGGCTGCGTTGGAAGAACGCGTAACGGCTCTCGAACACAAGCTGGCCCATAACAACAACGATCATGGGCACCAGCACCACGGCTGAAGCCGCACTTCCCCTTAAATATTCTTTTCTGCCTTCCCGCAGGCACGGAGCACCCCCATGCCAGCATTGACCTCTGAAGCATCCTCCATGCTCACCAACCCGCTTGATCTCATGGAACAGGTAATTGGTGGGCATGGCTGGACATTTGAACGCTGCACCCCAACGGAAATGGCAGCAGAAGCCCCTTCCCGCTGGTGTGATTACGGGCTGTTTTTTTCATGGTCAGCCGAACTGGGCGCTATTCTGTTTACCTGTGCGTTTGATCTTAAGGCAGCCCCCACACAGCACCCCGATCTGTACGAACTGATCGGGCTGGCGAATGAGCAGATATGGGTTGGCCATTTCAGCCTGGATACAGAAGACGGCGTTCTGCTCTTTCGCCATGCTCTGCTGTTGCGCGGTACACCATCCGTTACCGATGTATTCGAAGATATGATCGACATTGCATTGGCTGAATGCGAACGTTTTTACCCTGCTTTTCGTTTTTTTCTGCACGCAGGGTTGGATGCCAAAACGGCACTCGCAACAGCCATGATTGATTGTCAGGGAGAAGCATAATGACAAACACCCCCCTCCTGCCCTCCATCCTTCTCGTCGGTTGCGGTAAAATGGGTGGTGCCATGTTGGAAGGCTGGCTAGCGCATGGGTTAGCCCCTTCTGTAGTTATAGACCGGCATCTGGCAGAGCTTCCTGCTCCCCACCGTGTTGTGCGCTCTCTAGAGGCCATTCCGGCAGATTTTGCGCCAGATATTATTCTGGTTGCCGTCAAACCCCAAAAAGCCAATGGCGTTCTGGCAGAACTAGCCCAACACTTCCCTAACGCCACACTGCTTTCCGTTATGGCTGGCCGCACCATTGCCAGCCTACTGGCAGCTTATCGGGAAGGGAACGCTGCGGCCTCTCCTATTATTATCAGAAGCATGCCCAACACTCCCTCGGCTTTAGGTGCAGGCATGAGCGGGCTTTATGCACCGCCCGAAGCCTCCGCAGAGCAGAAAAAGCAGTGTGATCAACTCCTCAGCGCTGTGGGTAAAACCGTATGGGTGGATCAAGAAGGGTTAATTGATTCCGTAGCCGCTATTTCTGGCAGCGGGCCTGCTTATGTTTTTCTTCTAGCTGAACTGCTAGAACAGGCTGGCATAGAACAAGGGTTGGACGCACCAACCGCCCGTGCGCTGGCGCGCGGCACCATTTATGGTGCGGGGCAGATGTTGCATCAGCTTCCCACAGATGCCGCAGAGTTACGCCGGAACGTTACAAGCCCCGGCGGCACTACAGAAGCCGCATTGAAAGTTCTGATGGCCTCCGATGCATGGCCACAGGCCGTTTCAACCGCCATTGCTGCTGCCGTTAAGCGCGCCAAGGAACTTGCATCCTGATTTTTGCCTTTATGCCCATTGATTATATTTTCTCTTTCTTCTCGCGCAGGTTTTTAAATGGACAATGATGATTTTGATGCAGCGCTGGTTTCATCAGCTCTAACACTTTCTGCAGAACGTGGTTGGTCGCACATTTCTGTATTGGATGCCGCGCGTGATGCAGGCCTTTCCCTGCGTGAGGCACGGCAGCGCTTTCCGCTTAAGGCTTCCATCTTGCTTCGTCTTGGGCGCATGGCGGATGATGTCGCGTTGGCTGATGACACAGTAAGCGGCAACACCCGTGAACGCCTGTTTGACCTGTTGATGCGCCGGCTGGATGTATTCCAGCAATACCGTGAAGGCCTCAGTTCTGTGCTGCGCAGCCTGCCGATGGACCCTCCCCTAGCTATCATTCTAGGTGGTGCCACGCTTGAAAGCATGCGCTGGATGGCAGATGCCGCAGGCATTAGCGCCAACGGGCTAGGCGGATTTGTACGCGTGAACATAATTGTGGGCATATGGACCCACACTTTGCGTGCATGGGAAAAAGATGACAGCCCCGATATGGGCAGCACCATGGCGGCTCTGGATCTGGCGTTAGACAAAGCTGGCCGTTTTGGCCTCTTTCCCGCAGGTGATGAAGCGGCCTCTCTGGATGACGGATTGCCAGATCTGGAGGCTCTTCCGGATGCAGATTCTAGCTTTGCAGAAGGCCATTAATTTTTTCTTCTGACAAAGATCTGAAAAACAGACTTTACGAAAGCTGTCAGTTTGCCTTAAAAGAGCGGCACTGGCAGCTTAATGCTGATGGGGCGTAGCCAAGCGGTAAGGCAGCGGATTTTGATTCCGCCATGCGGAGGTTCGAATCCTCCCGCCCCAGCCAGAACCTAATCTCTTTAAAAAATATTCGTGTTTTTATTTTCATAAAAATTAAATGAATATATTCACCCACAATGTATTGTTGAAATTTGTATTTTCTAGAAATGAGTATAAATAAATTCTATATTTATTTATACGATCTTAACATTTAACACACTTTCAGAATACTTTATTATGAAATGTAAAACTATTCTGAATAAGTTTTCTGATACTCACACTTACTCTTGACGTTACGGAATATTCCTTTCTCTGATAGAAAACACCATTAGTGCTTTTTCTTTTGCTCTATCAGACTGCCCCCGTTGTCATGACACATCCTTCTGCGCCGCCTCCCTCGCTTTTGAAGCAACAGGGTATTCCTGCTGTTCTGGGAGGAAGAACACTTTCTGCCTTTGCATCTCAAGTACAGGCAGTAGCTGTAGGGTGGCAGGTTTATGCTCTTACCCATAGTGCAGCCGCATTGGGTTTTGTGGGGCTGGCACAATTTCTACCTATGGTACTGTTTATATTCCCTGCCGGGCACGCAGCAGACCAGCATAACAGGCAACGTATTGTTATCTCGTGCCAGGTGATCGAGGCGCTTGCTACGGCGTTCATGGCGTATGCCTCATTCTCGCATCACCTCACCTCCCTCATGATTTACGGGCTTGTGGTGGTATTTGGCATCTGCCGCGCCTTTGAAGCACCCGCGCAGCAAACGTTTCTGCCTTCTCTGGTTCCTCCTGCACTCTTTCCACGTGCAGCGGCTCTTTCTTCCTCTCTGTTTCAGGTTGCCTGTATCGCAGGGCCATCTTTGGGCGGATTGCTATACGGTTTGGGCGCAGGGGTATGTTATGCATTGTGCGCGCTTAGCTTTGCTATTGCCGCATTTTGTACTTTTTCCATGAAATTGCAGTTTCCAACCCGCGCCAAACAGCCTGCAACCCTAGCCGCTGTTTTTGGCGGCATTGCTTTTCTACGCCGCAAGCCCACTATGCTAGGCGCTATTTCTCTAGATCTATTTGCTGTGCTGTTGGGCGGGGCGACAGCCATGCTTCCCATTTTTGCAAATGATATTTTGCATGCAGGCCCTTGGGGATTAGGCTTGCTGCGGGCTGCTCCTGGTATTGGTGCATTATTGGTGGCAGCTATTTTAGCCCGTCATCCTTTAGGGCGACATGCTGGATTGTGGATGTTTGCAGCCGTTGCCATTTTTGGTTTTGCCACCATTGCCTTTGGTTTTTCTCGCTCCATCGCCGTTTCAGTTGTCATGTTGGCAATATTAGGCGGAGCGGATGTAATCAGCGTTATGGTACGCGGAGCACTGGTTCAATTAGGCACGCCAGATGAAATGCGTGGCCGCGTTTCTGCGGTGAACATGCTTTTTATTGGTTCATCCAACCAGTTGGGGGAATTTGAAAGCGGTATGCTGGCCGCTGCTATTGGCCCCATTCCTGCCGTTGTATTAGGCGGTATTGGCACATTATGCATTAGTGGAATCTGGATGATGCTGTTTCCCGGCCTGCGCAAACTGGATAGGCTGGAAGACATTACCCCAGAGCATTCCTGATAAAAAAGCCTTACGGAACAATATCCGTAAGGCTTTTTCCAAAGCTTATGCAGCTACCCGATCGTTCAGGCTTAAACAGCCTTTTTCAGATTCGGGCTTGCTTTAAAACGTACCGTTTTACCAGCTTTGACCTTTACCTGCTCACCCGTGCGAGGGTTCAAGGCCTTACGAGCTTTGGTCTTACGCACTGTAAACGTTCCGAAAGAAGGAAGTGTAAAACCACCTTCACGCTTCAGTTCTTCTACAATCGCATCAATAAGGTCATTCGCTGCCTGATTGGCGGCAACGCCGGTGCAGTTGATCGAGTCCTGGATCACTGCTGCAATAAAGGCCTTGCTCATGAAGTACTAACTCCCTTTCAGACAGAACTGTATGCACAAGAATTATTTGGCTATCATGCCTATGCTTTAAGGGCTTGTAGTCACATTTTGATGAAAAAACCAACTTAAAAAATGCAGCATCTTTTAAATCCTTCCGATCCTGTCAGCAAAAACGGATCATGTGGCTTTTCAGACACAGGTTTACCGGCGGGGTCTGTATGTCTTTTTGCTGCATTCGCACCAGACGGTATTTTACCGATTTTTACACGGTTTTACCTAAAAAACATTTTGGATTGCGGTTTTATTCTGCATCTGGTTCTTTCTGGTGAAACCCCAATAGATAAAGAAACCATTGTTTTCTGTAAAAAAAATAATATTCACGTTTGGCAACGCCCTAACGGAGGGATGGACTTTGGAGCATGGCGTTTCTTGTTCCAAAAAAACGTTGCAGATCAAGCTCCTTACGTACTTTTAGCGAATGACAGTGTCTTCGGGCCATTTCGACCTCTTGCCGATGTAGTAAAACAAGCACACGCATATACGTTACCTGCTTGGGGGCTTGTTGCCTCCCGCCTTATCACACCACATTTGCAATCATGGTTTGTTGGGCTTTCGCGGCACACACTGCAAGCAGCACCAGTGCAGCGTGTTTTTTCCCTCCCATTTGAACAAATGAGTCGGAATGAAATTATCTGGCATGGGGAATTAGGGTTATCCGTTGCGCTGCAAGAAGCCGGAGTTCCTCTTCAGGCAGCCTGGAGCGATCTACAGTCACCTCTAGCTCGCTTTCTCCCCACCAACCCTATGCACACGCACTGGTATTCTGTTGCTGCTTCTGGGCAGGTGCCTTTTATCAAGCGGGAACTCTTACGGAACAACAGCTTCGCTATCTCGAACTTACACCGGTGGCCAGAGGTTATTCCCCCAACGTCCAACTTTGATCACCAATGGATCATGGATAGCTTTTGCAAAAACGAATCCAGGTCAGCCCCTGCTGCCACAACAGCAAAAGGGCGAGCGCTTTATAATGTTATCAGCACAGCAGATAGCCTACGCTGGAAGATAGGCCATCTGAAACGTTCAACGCGTTAACCTGAGACTTGCGCCACTTCGTACAGCCATTTTCCCAGCTCTGCACTTTGCTGTTCAAATGTGGCAAGGGTCGCTTTATGAGGATTTACATAGTCCTGCATAAATCCGGGTGTATCCAAAAGGTTTTCCACCGCCATATGCAGGGTTTCTGGCCTGCCATCTATCGGAATAAGGGTGCCATTCACTCCATCCTCAATATCCTCCGCCTGGCCACCCGGAGCAGTAGAGATTACCCATACATCGCGCGATAACGCTTCACGCACGGTCAGGCCATAGCTTTCCTTCCATTGCGAAGGAAACAGCAGCACATCAATGCTATTGAAAAAGTCGTCTATTGTCTCACGCGTATAGGCTGGAATTGTGGAAACACGCCCCTGTGTTTTCCATGCTCCTGTGTAAACAGATTTGATACCCAGATTCAGCTTGTTATCAACAATAACCAGTTCCCAATCATCTCGTTCCAGCGCTTCAAATGCGCGTTTTACAAGAGAGTATCCTTTTATTTCTTCTGTGCCGCCTACGTAGCCAAAGCGTAGTTTTTGGCCGGGAAGACGTTGTGGATGAGAAGATTTGGGCCACAAAAAACCATTCCGGTTTACCCGAATTTTATCTGCCGGAATTCCATTTGCAACAAAAAGTGCACGATGCTCGGCACTAGGAGTCAGCAATAGTGCGGCATGCTGCATGGCCGTTATCATCAATATCTGACGTTCCGCCAGATGCCGTGCATGCGGCACACAAAGCTGGCACGTATGCAGATTGATTTTTTCCTGAAAGCAATAATGTCCATCGGCTTTCACCATGAACTGCCGCTCACATAACCACCATGCATCATGCAGTGTAATGACGTAAGGAATGTTTTTTTCCATACATACCCTTACACAACCTAGCCCCAACCCTTGTGTTGCATGAAAATGCACAATTGAAGGGCGGAATGCCTCCACCCACTTTTTAAAGGCTTGCGTGGCATCGGCATTATCCAACCCTGCTACGGCATCATGATCTGGGGGCGTGATAACACCCAAAATATCTGTGCCTTCCATACAATAGCGGATACTCGCCTTGCCGCGCTGCGCCAAAGGAGGGCGTGATGTAAACACGGCAACCTTTGTGTTTTCCTGCTGCTGAAGCCTGCGAGCCATTTCCTCTGCAACAAATGTTGCGCCGCCAAAAGAGCGTGGCTCGTAATAAATATTCGCACATAAAATGCGTAATTCTGATGACTTCTGAACTTCCGGCTTGCCGAACGCTGGCAAAACCTGGTTTTTCACAATGGCTTCTGGGCTATAATGATCCAGAACATCCTTACGGGCTTGATCACCAAGTGTTTTTCGTAATGTGCTGTCAGCAGCCAGCTTTAAAATGGCATCACACCATTCTGTATCGGTCTGTGCGACAAGCCCATTTTTACCATCTTGTACAATCTGCATAAACGCATCGCGCGGTGAGCAGACCACAGGCAAACTTAGAATAGCGGCTTCCAGAAATTTGATATTGCTTTTGGCATCATTGAAAATCGTAGGTTCTAATGGGGCAATCGTAATATCTGCCTGCGCCAACAATTGCATATAAGCTGCGTAATCTAACCCTATCTGGGTTTGCACTCGCCCACCCAACGCATCAAACTCTGATGGCAGAGTAAGATCTCCGATAATATGCAGTGTAAGGTGTGGGTCTGCTTGCATGGCTGCAAGAATACCTGCTGCCGCCAGCTTAAAATCTGCATCATGCGTACGTGTGCCAGAACCATACACAATGCGTATCTCGCGCTGCGTATCATGCTGGGGCACACCATTTTGCCGGATGTCCGCCACCACATCCAATGTCTGCTGATCCAGCGCGTTTTCTATAACAACGGTATGCTGAATACCGGCTTTTTGCATAGCCTGTGCCAACACACGTGTAGAGGCAATGGCCTTATCGCAAGACAACAAACATTTACGAAAAAGCCGAACGCCAAACAGAAGCTCTTCTTGCTCCTGTTTGTCCAAAGTGGCCAAATTGCCATTCTGCTTATAATCTTCCGCAGAAAAGATAAGATCATCCACTTCCCACCAAGGGGAAAGCTCTAACCGCCTTGTTTCCTTAAGGAGTGTTTCAACCGCAGGAAAAGCGGGAACACGGTAAAAAATAACCTCTGTGCATACCTGAAGAGCTGAAAGAGCTTCTTCTGTTTCTCGCCAATCAACAACCTCTACAAGCCACCCTAAAGACCGTAGTTGCTCTTCTTTCTGCCAAACGCGATATTTGGCACATTGGCGCAGAGATAACTCTGCAATAATCAGAACCCGAGGCGTCAAATCTTTTAAGCGTTCCTTGCCAACATTTGCAGAATAAACCTGATTTATTTTTTCTTCATGCATTAAAATACTTGTATTTTTCTTGTCCCCACCCTCAACAGTAGTACCCACTGTGGCGGGCTTACGTTCAAATAGACGTTCAGCTGCACGGCCAATGGATGAACGTGCCAAACGATGAGAGATACGAAACCGCACCCCTGCCACACCTTCATCCTGATAAATTTCTTGCAGCCTATGGTAAACGTCCGAAATTTTTCGGCCTGTTGGTAGCTGCCCTTTACTTAAATGCCGAACCACCCTTAACGGAGCCGTAAGACGCCAGGATAATGTATGCTGCCAGATACTAAGCTGACGTTGTGACTGTGAAAGTTCATGCCGAAGGTAAGAGGCTTCATGGACTATGCCATCCATGCGCATAGCCTGAATACGCATACTGGCCCGATAACTAGCGGTAAGGGCTTCTTCGGTAGATTGCTGCTTTTCTGGCGTGTCACACGGTAATTTAGAATACGCCATAAGCTTTAATTCTTTCACAATACTTTAGAAATATCACACAATCTTTTTATACAACCTATTTCAAAAAGAAAAGCCGGACCCTAAGGCCCGGCTTTCCTCTTAAGCAAGAACGTAAACCTGTTCTAAAGACTTACTTCAGACCAGAAAACTGGTTTTGGTTCAGGGTATCAACGTTCACAAATGTAATCTGGCTGTGGTCAGACAGAGTAATTGTGGTGTTGTTACCGTTGTGTGTTGCTTTATCCAGAACGTCTGTCTGGAAAGATGCCTTGGTGTAGTCGTAGTCAACCAACAGAACAGAGTTGTTAGCAGCGCTACCAAAGTCCTGAATGGTGTAATCTGCGCCAGCAACACTGTTACGGAAACCGAACACGTTAGCTGCACCACTACCACCTTCCAGGGTGGCATCGCCTACACCGGCAACCAGCGTATCGGAAGCAGTGCCACCGATGAAAGTCTGGGTGCCTGTTGTGCCTGCGTTGTTACCGAATGCCTGGAACCCGAATGCAGAAGACGCACCATCCAGCGTTTCGTTACCATCGTTTGCAACGAACAGGTTATTCGCGCCAGAACCATCGATAAAGCCCTGCTGGCTTGCAGCAACATGGATATCCAGACCGTTGGAACCGAAGATCGTAGCGTGACCAGCCGTAATGGTGGTTTCGCCCGTGCCGCCAATGAAGGTAAGATTGTCGGAAACGTTGATCAGTGCAGAATCGGTGTTTTCGGTCTGCAGGTTGCCATGAGCAGCGGAAATCGTGCTGTTCTGGCCACCTTCAACAGTGCCTGTAGCACCGGAGAAGTTGATGTAATCCAGAGAACCACCGGTAACGGTGGAAGCACCACCAACCGTGATCTGCTGGCTACCATTGGCATCCACAACCAGAGAGTTATCAGACAGCTGAACCGTAGAGCTGCTGCCAGACAGGGTAACGCTCTGACGACCAGCGGTTGCTGTAATGGTGTCCTGACCATCGGAATGAACATAGTTCATGCCCGAGCCCAGATCGATGGTGTTGTGGCCCTGACCTGCAGAGATGGTGTTGTTACCTGCACCACTGTTCACTGTGTCATCACCGTTACCGGTCATGATGTTCCAGTTACCTGCGGTGGACAGGCTATTGCCTTCGAACAGGTTATCACCAGATCCAGCCAGGAACTGGCCGCTCTGATCACCTGCACGGAAAGCAATACCTGTGTTGGTGCCGCCAAGAACGGTCATGCTGGAGGCAGTGCCACCGTATGCATTAACGTTCACCCAGCCATCAAGAGCCGTACCCGGCTGGCTTTTGGCATCGGAGCCGATGCTCAGGTAATCAACATTACCAGCAACGCGGTAAGAACCAGCTGAGGTAATAACCCCGTAGCCTGCCTTATTGCTATCGCTAAAGGTTGTATCCCCAGCAGAAAGATTCTGTGCATCAAGAGTGCTGATGACTGAGCTCAACTGCTTCGACAGGTCATTGGCCTGGTTGTACAGGGCCGAATTCTGTGCGCCGTCTACGGTAACCTGAACATTACCGGACGCACCGACAACCGTGATAATCGGCATGTATCCGTCCTTTTTCTTTACATTTTGCCGCGCCAGCCAGAAATTCCAACCCGCCTACGGCAATCTAACGCTATCCTTTCCTGCTTCGCAAAATACTGCACGAAACGCAAGCAGATTATAGCGTTATTACTTCGCTAACGGCCAACATTGCACAGCGTTGCCAGCCGTTAGCACTGTAAGAAATTTCTCTCTTTGATGAAATAAAAAATACCCAATCTATAATGGTAAATATTTATAATTTTCCTGATAGTTGTATAGAATAACCCTCTAGTGTTGTTTGTTATTTTTCATCACCACAACTGGACTCGTGCCGGACACATGCCTGTAGTGCCTTCCTCCCTCGCAGAATCTCTTTCATCATTGGAAGACTCTCCGCTTTTCACCCCAACTATACTCATACAAAATAGTACATTTGGATGTGAAAACATACCTTTCCTATCATGGATTCTTAAGGAAGCATTTTTTAGCGGGTTATTACTGGTTGGAAGCAGCCTTTCCATTAAGGAAACACTGAGCTTTCGCTTTAATATTCATCCCTCATCTTTCCAACTTACATTTCAGGCAGAACTTCCATCTTCAATCACTCATAACAATCAGGTTATTTATATAGCTGCCAGAATGTGGCAGTCAGCAGAACCCATTCAGCATCTTCTAAATACTGCCCCAGAAGGCACGCTCCTTCTATTAGAAGGGATAAAAGACTCGCGGCGTGCAGGAGCATGGGAACATCTTTCTGCTCTTTTCCCTGCCTTTACGTTCCCTCAAGGAACAGGATTAGGCATTCTAGCAGCAACAGAGGTTGCCTGCCTGTTTCCCCTACTCACACCGGATTCCCGCCTTTCGGACACAGAAAAAACCACCAAAAGCCTGCTGCGTGAACGCTTCGCTTTTGCCGGAGAATTCTGGTTCAATAAGGCGCTCCTCACTGCTGCTCATGCCCAGATAGATACGCTCAAACAGGATCTGGTACAAACGCGCAGTCATGTTTTTTCCCAGCAAATGCTGACGCACCACGAGAGCGACCAGAGCGCACAGAAAATCGACTCGCTACAAAAAACCCTTCAACAAACCCAGAAAAACGAACAAGCTCTTATTCAAGAAAAACAGGAAATTACAGACCGCTTAACTAGCTTTATCAGCACAGTAAAACAGAGAGAGCTTTGTTATCAGCAACAAACAAAAACCATTAACAACCACATACTCACCCTGTCTGCATATATAGACTCCTTGAAACAAACGTATTCTGCTTACTCCCAGCACATTCATGATCTATGGGGCAGATTCGCGCAGGAAGTTCTTGACCGAACCGAAGCGCAAGATGCTCTCAAAACGTATCTTTCAACACCTTCCGGCGTTATCCGTTCTATTGCTCGCGCTTTGGTAAAAGGTGTTGTTGTTCCCTACGTGCCAGACCTACCTCAACCACCCCTAGTAGAATCCCCTCCGCAACTCCCTCCGGCTCCGCCTCCACTTTTGCTGGAACACAGCTCAGCCGCGCCACTTACTTTTCCTGAAGTTCCAGAAGCCGCTTCAATTTCCATTATTGAACAACCTTCACAACCTTCCGGATTCAACGTTCTTTTTGTTGCGGGTGAGCCAGATTCCCCGGGTGTAAATTACCGTTGCATCCGCAATGCGGCTGCCTGTTCTCTTGCTGGTTTTCCCGCTCAGTGGAAGCGCTGCGCAGACGTTGGCCCCGATGATATCAACTGGGCGGATGTCATGATTTTATGGCGTGTTGAATTCAGTGGCCATGTAGACATTATGCTACGGCTGGCGCGGGAACAAAACATGCCGGTTATTTTTGATACAGATGATCTCACGTTCATTCCTGCCCTTGCACGTATGGATATTATTGATGGCATACGCAGCATTGGCGCCACAGAAGAACGTATTGAAACAGTCTTTACTGATATGCAGCGCACCCTTTTACGCACAGATATCGGGTTTGCCCCAACCGATGCTTTAGCGGATGCTATGCGGGTTTATCAGCCCGTTACTTATACTGTACCTAATATATATAATACAGAATGTCTGGCCTTAAGCCGCAAAGCGTATCGTATGCGCCAGCTTAACCCGGATGAACAGATTATTCGTATTGGCTATGCAACAGGCTCCCGCACACACCAAAAAGACTTTGCTCAGGTTAGTAGTGTTCTCGCCCGCTTGTTGCACGAAAAACCCAATCTTCGGCTTGTACTATTCCGCGAAACAGGGAATCATCGCCCAGTTCTGCTCATGAACGAGTTTCCTGAATTTGAACCCGTGCGTGATCAGATAGAATGGCGAGACATGTGCACCTTGCCTGCCCTTCCTTCTGAACTGGCCCGTTTTGATATTTCAATTGCACCACTGGAAACACAGAATCCATTCTGTAACGCCAAAAGTGAATTGAAATTTTTTGAGGCCGCTTTAGCTGGCGTGCCTTCCATTGTTTCTCCAACGGCACCCTTTCGCCAATGCGTGCAAAACGGCCGCACCGGGTTGTTTGCCACCACACCTGAAGAGTGGGAAACCGCGTTACGCACACTTATTGAAAATCCGGATTTGCGCCACCGCATGGCACGAAATGCGTATCATGCTGCCTTGTGGCACTTTGGCCCACAACGCCAAGCCATTCTTTTAGGTACGATTATGGAAAGCCTGAAAGGAGAAAAACAGGCAACCCAAACCACTGAAATACAAATTGCACGCGGCCATTATCTGGCACGCAATCTACCGGATATTCCTGATTGCAGCGTAATGTTCCTGCATGATGCTCTGCAAGAAGCAAACGTTACCGTTATTATTACATCTTATAACTACGAAAACTTCATTCTTGAGGCATTAGAATCCGTTCGGCTGCAAACCATTCCAACCCTTGATCTTGTTGTTGTTGATGATGGTTCTACAGATGGATCACTCAACCAGATCAAAAGCTGGATGGAAAAACAGACGGCGCGCTTTAATCGCCTTATTTTACTTCAAACCAATTCCAATGCAGGGTTGGGTGGCGCGCGTAACTGTGGTGTTGCCTACGCTGAAACCCCATTCTTCCTGCCATTGGATGCAGATAACCGGCTTTTACCACATGCATGTGAAACACTTTTAAGTGCGACAGATGAATTAACAGCTTACGCCTACCCAATTATCCAACAGTTTGGAGACCCCGCCCAACATCCAACGTTAGGCCAGGAACCTTTCCGCCCCATGCAACTGGTGGCAGGCAATTATATTGATGCCATGGCTCTGGTAGCCAAATGGGCCTGGGCCGCCACCGGTGGTTACTATGTAAGCCGTGACGCAATGGGGTGGGAGGATTACGACCTTTGGTGCACCATGGCCGAATACGGTTTGCGCGGCACCCATGTACCGGAAGTGCTGGCTGAATATCGTGTGCACCAAACATCCATGACCAACAATGTGACGGAAAAAATGGCACATAAACAGCGCGTGGTCTCACTGATAGAAGAACGCCACCCGTGGATCAGATTGGTGCAAAAAAGCGCCAAACAGCGTGAAGTCACAACAAGCTAAAAATGACCGATAAAAACGCTAAGCCCGCAAACAGGCATACTGTTTGTGCGGCTTGGTATTTCGACACTGTGAAACGAGCACAAAAAAAACAGAATCCCATTTCTGGAATTCTGTAAACCGCTCTGATTTTTTAGGAAAATCTGGAGCGGGCGATGGGATTCGAACCCACGACCCCAACCTTGGCAAGGTTGTGCTCTACCCCTGAGCTACGCCCGCATTGGATGGCCTCCTTTTACGGATGATCATTCAGATAGGCAAGAGGGAAAATGAAAAAAAATGCCTGAAATTGCATTTTCTTTCTCCAGCCCTTTCCTACTTGTGTTGGAAAGGGCTGTTGGCGCTTTTCAGCCTGTGCTGATACTGATGCTCAAATGCCTTTACGCAGCAAGGAAGGAAAACCGTGTCTGCTTCCATGTTCCGATCCCTTTATCATCAAGGGTTCGTCCGCGTAGCTGCCTGCACCTTGCCCGTAGCACTGGCAAATCCAGCCATAAACGCGCAGCGTATCCTAGAATCTGCCAAAGCATGTGCCGCAGATGGTGCAGTTTTATGTGTGTTCCCTGAACTTGGGCTGTGCGGATATACACTGGAAGACTTGCTACAGCAGGAAACGCTTCTGGCAGAAACCAGAACAACCCTTCTCTCCTTGGCTCAGGCATCTGCCACGTTGTGCCCTGTGCTGGTAGTAGGCGCACCGTTGTTATGGAAGAACGCTCTTTATAACTGCGCAGTCATTATTCATTCCGGCAAAATTCTGGGTGTGGTTCCTAAAAGCTACATCCCAAATTATCGAGAGTTCTATGAGGCACGCCATTTCCGCTCCGGCGCAGATATTCGCGGGCAGACAATCAAGATCAATGGGCACACCGTACCATTTGGCGTGGATCTACTGTTTGAAGCGCAGGATGTGCCCTCATTCAGCCTCAGCGTAGAAATTTGTGAGGATATGTGGGTACCTATCCCACCCTCGGCACACGCTGCACTGGCTGGCGCTACAATTATCGCCAACCTTTCAGCAAGTGACATTACGGTTGGCAAGGCAGAAACCCGGAACATGCTCTGCCAATCCCTCTCCGCCCGCAATATTGTCGCTTACCTTTATGCGGCAGCCGGAGAAGGTGAATCCACCACAGATCTGGCGTGGGATGGCCAAACCGCTATTTTTGAAAATGGCATCCTGCTGGCAGACAGCGAGCGCTTTCCCTCCGGCGCAACCGCTGTAATTGCCGATGTGGATCTTACGCTTTTGCGGCAAGAACGCCTGCGTATGGGAAGCTTTGCTGATGCAGCGCGCCAAGCAGATACATGGCGGCACATTAGCTTCACCCTCACGCCTCCTTCTGCAAACCTTGGGCTCAAACGCCCCCTTGCCCGCTTTCCTTTTGTACCTGCCGCTCCAGAACGCTTGGCACAAGATTGTTTTGAGGCCTTTACCATTCAGGTGTCCGCACTCAAGCAGCGCCTTAAAACAAGTGGCGTTAAAACAATGGTTATCGGTATTTCCGGTGGCTTGGATTCTACGCACGCCCTACTGGTGGCCGTGCGTGCAGCGGATGAGCTGGGTTGGCCACGCAGTGCTGTGCGGGGTTATACAATGCCCGGCTTTGGCACAACGGACAAAACCCTTGCCAGTGCCAACGCACTGATGAGCCAGTTGAATATCACGCACGAAACGCTGGATATCCGCCCGGCTGCGGAGCTGCTGCTACGCACCATTCGGCACCCTTATGCAGATGGGCAACCCGTGCATGACATTACTTTTGAGAACGTTCAGGCTGGCCTACGCACAGATTTCCTGTTCAGGCTGGCCAACCAACATCATGGCATTGTCATCGGCACAGGAGACCTTTCCGAGCTAGCATTAGGATGGTGCACCTATGGTGTGGGCGACCAAATGGCGCATTACAATGTGAATGCGGGTCTACCTAAAACCCTTATCCAGCACCTTATCCGCTGGTGCATTGCTTCGGGCCATTTTGCTCCTGCTGTTGGCAAGGTGCTGACAGACGTTCTGGCTACAGAAATTTCTCCCGAGCTTATTCCTGTCGGTAAAGATGGCCCTCAAAGCACGGAAAGCATCATAGGCCCTTATGCTCTGCATGATTTCGCGCTGTTTTATATTCTGCGCTACGGTTTCAGGCCGTCCCGCGTGGCCTTTCTAGCGGAACAGGCTTGGCAGGATGCCTCAACAGGCCAATGGCCTCCGGGTTTTCCCGCATCCGAGCAAAAAGCTTATGATCTTCCTACCATTCGCCACTGGTTGGAAATATTTGTGCGCCGCTTTTTTGCAACCAGCCAGTTCAAACGTTCTGCCATGCCAAATGGCCCCAAAGTTATGCCCGGCGGCAGCCTTTCCCCCCGAGGAGACTGGCGCGCACCCTCCGATGGCAACGCCCGCCTCTGGCTGGATGATCTGAAACACAATGTGCCCGAAGCCTGAACCACAAAAGAGAGGTTTAGCCCACTGCTGCCCTCATGGTATTATGCCCCATCTTGGGCTATACTGGTTTCTATTATGAAAGCATCGCGCCAAGCCACCATCCATCGCGTTACAAGCGAAACCGATATCGCCATCACCCTTGATCTGGATGGATCCGGGCAGGCCGATATTCAGACCGGACTCGGTTTTTTCGATCATATGCTCACGGCATTAGCCAAACATGCCCTGTTCGATCTGAAAGTAACCGTAAAAGGTGACCTCTATATTGATGGTCATCATAGCGTTGAAGATACAGGCATTGCCATTGGCATGGCCCTAAAACAAGCTTTGGGGGACAAGCGTGGCGTGCGCCGTTTTGGCCATGCCCTTGTACCGTTGGATGAAGCTTTGTGCGAAGCTGTGGTTGACCTTTCCGGTCGGCCCTTTCTGGCATTTGATGCCACGTTTACGCGTGACCGCATTGGGGATCTGGACACCGAACTGGTGGAAGAATTTTTCCGAGCCTTTGCCATGTCCGCCATGCTCACACTGCACCTGACAGAAAAAGCTGGTAAAAATTGCCACCATATTGCCGAGGCCGCGTTCAAGGCACTTGCACGTGCATTGCGTATGGCTGTGGAACCAGACCCACGGGCGCAAGGCAGCATTCCTTCCACCAAAGGCGTGCTATAATTTTTTATACGGGTTAATAACCCAGCCCTGCCCGATACACCTGTTTTGCAGCGCTGGGCACAACCGAGAAAAACGCAAACCTGTCTGGGCTGCATGCACCTTATTATATTGGTCAGCAGAAATCAGACAGGGTCACCAGCAACAAGAGGGTTCCATGACCCAGCCTCTTTCCATCGCCGTTGTTGATTATGAAGGCGGCAATCTGGCGTCCGCTGCCCGTGCAGCCCTTCGGGCTGCTGAGCTTTCGGGAATTGCAGCCGATGTTGTTATCACCAACGAACCTGCGGCTGTCCTGCAAGCAGACCGTATCATCCTACCCGGGCAAGGCGCGTTTGCAGATTGCGCCCGTGGGCTGGAAGCTATCCCCGGCCTGAAAGATTCTATTCTGAACGCCACGGCCAATGGTACACCCTTTTTAGGTATTTGCGTTGGTATGCAGCTTATGGCTGAACGCGGGCGGGAACATGGTGTAACAGAAGGGTTTGGGTGGATTCCGGGGGAAATTACCCTCATGGAAGCCACTGGCCTGCGCCTTCCCCAAATGGGCTGGAACGAGCTGGAGCTTCATACACAACACCCTCTTACCCAAGGCTTGGGTAAGGCGCCGCATGGATACTTTGTGCATTCCTACGCACTCCAAAATACTGCGGCAGATGTTCTACTTGCCACCACAGATTATGGTGGCAACGTGCCTGCCATAGTGTGCAAGGGGAATGTTGCGGGTACACAGTTCCATGTTGAAAAAAGCCAGACAGTTGGCCTCAAGATTCTCGCCAATTTTCTGAGGTGGGATCCGAAAGCTCCCGTATAATGACCCGGAACAAACGCGTTCAACGCATTCTGCACCTAGAAGAAGATGACCTTCAGGCCTTATGTGAAGCCGTAGATGCTTCCATTCTGGATGGTGGCGGCTTTGGCTGGCTTCAGCCACAAGGGCGGCAAGTGCTGGAGCGCTACTTCAAAGGCCTGCTGCTTGTGCCAGAACGTATGCTGTTTGTTATTCGGCATAACGGCGTGATTGTAGGATGTGCACAGCTTGTACGCAGCGCCCGTAATAATGAGCTGCAAGCCATGTGCGTTACTCTGGCACATTTGTTTATTGCGCCATACGCGCAGCGTCAGGGCCTCGGCACAGCCTTATTGCACGAAGTGGAAAATGCAGCCCGCAGCATGGGCTTTCGGATTATGAATACCGAAGTGCCTGAAACACAGGATGGCGCCATTGCCCTCTTCCGTAAGGCAGGTTTTCTGCATTGGGGCACACACCCCCTCTATACCCGTTTGGGCGACACTTACCTGCGCGGTCTGTACTTCACCAAATCATTAGATACAGACCATCTCCCCCTTTCCTCTTCCTTTCAGCAAACGCGGCCTGAAACCATGACAACAGCACCCTCCATGCACCCCCTTACCCTTTACCCAGCCATTGATCTCAAGGATGGAGCCTGCGTGCGCTTACGCCGTGGGGAAATGGATGATGCCACTGTGTATTCAGACAACCCCGGTGCGCAGGCTCTTGCATGGGAGGCCGCAGGCTTTAAATGGCTGCATGTTGTGGACCTGAACGGTGCCTTTGCTGGACAATCTGAAAACGCAGATGCCGTACGTTCCATTGTGGAATCAACAGATATTCCCGTCCAGCTTGGTGGTGGCCTGCGAGACATGAAGGCTATTGAAGCATGGTTGGAAGCCGGTATCAGCCGCGTTATTTTGGGCTCTGTTGCCGTAAAAAACCCCACCCTTGTGCGTGAAGCCTGCCGTGCTTTCCCAGGCCGCATTGTTGCGGGCATTGATGCCCGATCTGGCCGCGTTGCAACCGAAGGCTGGGCCGAAGTTTCTGACATGCAGGCAACTGAATTGGCCCTCCGTATGCAGGAAGCTGGCGTTGCATCCATCATCTTCACGGAAATCAGCCGTGATGGCATGCTGGAGGGACTGGATGTGGAACAGACCGTTACATTGGCCAATACGGTTTCCATTCCCATTATTGCCAGCGGTGGCGTTGGCAGCATTGAGCATCTGATTGCTCTGCGGGAAGCCACGCAGGACGCTCCGGGCATTGAAGGCGTGATTGTGGGCCGCGCGTTATATGATGGCCGCGTAACCCCAGCAGAAGCCCTGAAGGTATTAAGCTGATGCTGAAACTACGCGTTATTCCATGCCTGGATGTTAAAAACGGCAGAGTGGTCAAAGGCGTTAACTTCGTTTCCCTGCGCGATGCGGGAGACCCTGTTGAACAGGCCGCTGTTTACGATGCCGCCGGGGCTGATGAACTAACATTTCTGGATATCACCGCCAGCCATGAAAACCGTGATACGATTCTAGAAGTTGTTAGCAAAACAGCCGAAAAAATCTTTCTGCCCCTTACAGTCGGAGGGGGGGTGCGCACAACGGATGATATGCGCCGCCTTCTGCTGGCAGGCGCAGACAAATGCGCCATGAACTCCGCCGCGGTCAACCGTCCTGAACTGGTCAATGAAGCAGCCAACAAATTTGGTAGCCAATGCGTTGTTGTTGCCATAGATGCCCGCCAGACAGCACCGGGGAAATGGGAAGTATTTACCCACGGTGGCCGCACTTCTACCGGGCGAGATGCCATAGACTGGTGCCGTGAGGTTGCAGAACGTGGCGCTGGGGAAATCCTACTCACCTCCATGGATCGGGATGGTACAGGAACAGGCTTCGATCTGGAACTTCTTAAAGCTGCAACACAGGCCGTAAGGCTTCCCATTGTTGCATCTGGCGGTGTGGGTAAGCTGGAACACTTTGTAGAAGGCGCCAAAGCCGGAGCAACAGGCCTTCTGGCAGCAAGTGTTTTCCATTTTGGCCAGTTCACTATTCCCCAGGTTAAAGCCGCATTGTCAGAAGCAGGCTTGCCGGTTCGTCCTTCCCCCGCCCCTTTTGCAGGTTAACCCGTATCATGATAAAAAAAGCACCTTCTAAAACAGAAGCAAAAACAGACACAAAATCCAAAAAGAATAAAGAGGTTCTTTCTCTTCCAGAAATTTCAGAAGCAGATATTTCCGTTCTGAACCGCCTTTACGATGTTGTGCAAAGCCGCAAAGGCACAGATCCTTCTGTAAGCCACTCAGCCCGCCTGCTTTCCCGCGGCACTTACAAAATTGCCCAAAAGTTTGGGGAAGAGGCTGTAGAATGCCTGATTGAAGCCGTAGCTGGGCGTAAGGATCTGTTAATTGGTGAAAGTGCTGATGTACTCTACCATCTTATTGTTTTGTGGGTAGATGCTGGCATTACCCCAGATCAGGTTTGGGCAGAACTTCAGCGCCGTGAAGGCACAAGCGGTATTGCAGAAAAAGCTGCACGTTCCAAAACAACAAAATCTGTAAAGGAATAATCAGAAATGGCTGTAACAGGTAGAGGGCCATATGACCCGCAAAATGTTTTTGCAAAAATCCTTCGCGGTGAAATCCCCTGCAAAGCTATTTTTGAGAACGAATGGGTTCTGGCATTTTATGATATCGCGCCCAAGGCACCTGTTCATGTTTTGATTATTCCCAAAAACCCTTATGTTTCCTTTATGGATTTCAGCCAAACAGCACCCGCAGAAGAAATTGCAGGTGTTATGCGTGCTACAGGCCAGATTGCGCTTGATCTTGGATTGGAAGAAAACGGCTATCGGTTGATTACGAATGCGGGCCTCCATAGTGGGCAGGAAGTGCCTCACTTCCACATACATCTTCTTGGTGGAAAAGCATTGCCAGCCTTTCCGGCCTGATCTTTTGTTTCTTATCCAGACGGACATATCCCTATGACACCCATGGACATGCTTTTATCCCGTGCATCAACGGATCATCTTCAGGCTCCGGCACCATCTGAAGCGCAAATGGCCGAGGTTTTAGCTACCGCTATGCGGGCTCCAGATCACGGAAAGCTACGTCCATGGCGCTATGTTATTGTAAAAGATGATGCACGTTCGCTACTGGCTGAGCGTATTGTTACCAGTATGGTTCGACTTGACCCGGACGTACCCGAATTTAAAAAAGAAAAGCGCCTTAAAAGATTTTCCACAATTCCCATGACACTCGTTTTGGGCATGCACCTACGTCCAGGACATAAAATTCCTTTATGGGAACAGGAAATGACTGTAGCCGCAGGCGCCATGAACATCCTGAATGCATTGCATGCATTAGGATTTGGTGCTGTTTGGGTTTCTGGTGATGTTGTGAATGACCCTGTTCTTGCTAAAGAACTCGGCTTTCCTGCACCCCATAAATTAGCAGGTTTTTTGTTTATCGGCACGCCAGATGCACCGCTTCCCACACCCAAGCGCCCAAACCCGGCTGAGTTTACAGCTACATGGCAAGGTCAGCCGGTAAATTTTGCAGCTGATGGAAAAACACCATGACACATATAACAGACGCCGTTGTTATTGGTGGTGGTCCGGTTGGGTTGGCAACAGCCCTTTCATTGGAAAAAGCCGGCCTTTCTGTAACCGTACTAGAACGTTCTCCACTCCCTGTATGGGAAGAACCTTCCTTTGATGGGCGGGAAATAGCCCTTACGCATTATTCTATGCGTATTCTTAAAGAATGCGAAGCATGGGATCATATCCCGCAAAGCGTTATCTGCCCCTTACGGGAAGCGCATGTGGAAACAGGACGTTTTCGCCATCCGCTTACATTTGATACAAATGGGCGTGGAGAAGAAGCTCTCGGCTGGCTCGTTTCCAACAACCACATTCGGCGTGCCCTCTTTGCCGCAGCAAGCGAGAAAGAACGTATTCACCTACAGCCACACACCAGCGTAGAAACAGTAAGGCAAGGCCAAGATTATGCCGCCGTCCATCACTCAGGCGGACAAATCAAGGCGCGCCTTGTCGTTGGAGCTGATGGTCGCTTTTCTCCTACGCGCAGGCGCGCAGGTATTGGCGCTATTGTGCATGATTTCCACAAATCCATGCTGGTTTGCCGCATGGCGCATGAATCTCCCCATCACAACATCGCCCTGCAATGGTTTGATGAAGGACAGACGATAGCTTTGCTGCCAGTGAATGGCATGGCGTCCTCTTTGGTTCTTACGCTTCCTGCAAACGAAATACAGCGCCTGCTCGCAACACCGCGCGATGAATTCAATGCGGAAATTACCCAACGTGTTGGGGCTAGATTAGGACAAATGCGCCTTGTCAGCACACGCCATGCTTATCCACTTAAGGGTGTATATGCGCATCGCTTTGTAGGTCGGCGTTTAGCTTTGGTTGGAGATGCCGCCGTGGGGATGCATCCCATCACAGCACACGGTTTCAACCTGGGGTTGAAGGGGCAAGAAACGCTGGCACAATGCATTGGCGCAGCCTTTAACGCTCAGGCAGATGCCGGGAATGCACGCGCCTTGCAGCAGTATGAACGGCAACATAGGCGTGCAACTGCTTTGCTATTTGCCGGCACGAATGGCATAGCCTCCCTTTACACGCATGATGCGTTGCCATTTAAACCCATTAGGCAAGCGTGTATCCGGCTGGCAGACAGGTTTACGCCCTTTAAACAGGCAGTCACTACGCTTCTGATGGATAAAAAAACAACGGCTTGATTGTAAAAAGGCAGCCTAATTAGAGGCTGCCTTTTTTATTTTCACGTTCTAATTCACGTTCCAGCCACCCCATAATAACAGCAAGCACATAGGTCTGCTGTATTGGAGAAAGAGGCTGATGTTTTACGAAACCATGCCATTTTTCCAAGCATGATCTACAACACGTGCCCGTAGCATGTTGCGCTACAAAAACAGGATGACCCTTCCATGGAGTTTGTTTGCCATCTTTTTTCGGATTTGCCGGAGCAAGGCGCCGAGCAATAAAGTCTCGTCCATGTTCAGCCACCACAGGCAAGCCTTTGTCTGTCAGATATGTCATATCCTGACAGTTTAAGTGAAACCTACTCCGAAAAGATGACCTTGCAAGCCGCCCCCACAAAGCGTCTGATACCGCAGGAAGCCTTTGCTCCTGCGGAAAAAGCTCACCCTGCTGCACTATTATGGTGTTCCTGAAAAGCAAAATACAACATTACAACAATGTGGCTATTGCTCATCTGTTTTTACAGGGGGAACAGGTGCCTGTGCAATGAGCTCCCCCTTACCAGTTGCAACACGAATATCTTGTTCACGGATCAACCAGTAAACAACACCCAAGGCCAAAACAGCCGCAGAAAACGCCAGCATCTCAGCAGGCCTTACTTCGTGCAGATCCAGAATAATAAACTTACGAGAAACAGCCAGAAGCGCAATGAGCACAATTGTACGTACACGCACCACATCCCGACTATGCGACAAACTGATACGCAGCGAACTTTTAAACTCCAGAGCAATAATCACCGTAAAAATATTGCCAAACACTTCCTGAAAAGCTGGCATGTTTGAAGCATCTATTTGTGATGACATCACCAGATACCAAACTTCCTTGGTAAGGTGCCATGTTGCAATGGTTGTAATAACCATGATCAGGCCAGTAAGAACCAGCATGATCAGAAGTTCAAATCCTTCATAAAGATTCATCTCGAAAAAGCTTTTCCGCAACCGCGATGCTTCACGAGAAAAAGGATCTTGTGATATCTGATTATGATCTGGACTGCTCATGTTTCTCTATACGTTTGGTAAAAAAGGATTTGCACTTCCTATCAGAATATTCTGAAGAAGTTTCAGTTATGATGATTATTCCCTTTTTTAACTTAATCCCAGAGGCTTCCATAAGGCGAGGAGCGTGAAATCCTCCCTTCGGTAAAACACATTCATCCTATGATAAGCCAGATACGCTTTCTGTTGTGGTCAAATAAATGATCGATATCAGGGCACAGACTCGCTGGCATTATGAGCGTAAGTGTATATGCCGCCACGATATAGGGCGCGCTGATAAGCCGGACGGTTATGAATACGATGCAAGAAGCCTCTTACATGAGGCCGATTGTCTGTTGCTCCAGCACGTGCGGCTGCCGCCTCCAGAGGAAAACTCATCTGGATATCTGCTGCGGTAAAGTTATTCCCAGCAAACCATTCATTTTCAGACAGGCTATGTTCCCAATAATCCATATGCAATTTGAGCTGCGGATTTATAAACTGTACCTGCGCTCCTTTTGAAATCAGAAAAGCAAACGGGCGGAAAGGTAAAGGCGCCTGTTTGGGCAGCATACCGAATATCAATTTGAGTAAGAGCGGTGGCATGGCAGACCCTTCCGCATAATGCAGCCAGTATATGAAGCGGATATATTCGGGTGTGTCACACGCCGGTGCTAGTCGGCCATGACCGTATTTATTGATAACGTATTCGATAATCGCTCCGCTTTCTGCCAGCGTTACGTTCCCATCCGTATCTGTTATGACCGGAGCCTTGCCCAATGGATGAATGGCTTGCAGGGATTTGGGGGCCATCATGGTTTTAGGATCGCGTTTGTAAAACTGGATATCGTAGGGAAGTTCCAGCTCTTCCAACAGCCACAGCACCCGTTGTGAACGGGAATTATCCAGATGATGCACGGTTATCATTACATGCGGCCCTTCTTTTAACTGAGATAAATCTCCCGCCCAGCCTTATCCGTCCTGATAGACTGGTTATGGCGTATAAGCCTTGGGGCAGAACTGCTTATCAGCTAAAAGAAGAATTTTTGAACTTTAGTTCCCGTGTGCCAACCGAGTAAAGCAAGAATAATGGCAACATCCATTCCTTGCTTTCCCCTTTGCTATAAAAACACGTGGAAACTCTTGATAATAGAGGAACAAACCGCGCAAGCCGCTACAGGCAAAAAAAACCTCCAGCCCTGCCAGCAATAGGCACTATCTGTTTCAAATAACTGCGGATTGAACTCGGAAGGCTGGATTGCTTGCCAGCCTTACACTTAAAAACCACCAAAAATTTTAGAAAAGATTGGTGGGCGCACAAGGGCTCGAACCTTGGACCCGCTGATTAAGAGTCAGCTGCTCTACCAACTGAGCTATGCGCCCTTACAGCATATAACTGCTGAAGTGAGGCAGTTTTTACCACCTCTAAATCATTAAGACAAGTCTGAAAATTCAGGTTTTTAACATAGCCAGCACAGCATCCAGCTGATCCAGGCTTTTGTAATGAATTTGCAAAGAGCCACCTTTGCGTCCATCAAAATGAACGTGCACCTTAAGCCCTAAGCGCGTGCCCAAATCCCGCTCTAAGGCAGAAATTTCGGGATCTTTCATCACTTTAGGTTCTTTGGTTTCAACTTTTGTATTTTTTGCCTGCTCAAGGGCTTTCTGAACCAAAGCCTCTGTTTGCCGTACAGATAACCCTTTGGAAATAACCTCTGCTGCGGCCTGTATGGGGTCTGGATGCGCTAGCAACGCACGCGCATGCCCAGCAGAAAGGGTGCCCTTTTTAAGCTCCTGCCGCAGCACATCAGGCAAACGCAACAAACGCAGCGTATTGGCAACATGGGGGCGAGATTTGCCTATAGCTTTTGCCAGTTCATCCTGGGTCAGGCTATATTCTTCCATCAGTCGGCTAAAACCTTCAGCTTCTTCAACCGGGTTCAGATCTGCTCGCTGGAGATTTTCAACCAGAGCAGCTGCCATAGCATCTGCTTCTGAGAGATTCCTGACATGCACAGGCACATCATGGCACTGCGCCAACTGTGCAGCACGCCAGCGACGTTCCCCCGCAATAATCTGATAATGGCCCGTTTTATGAGGGTCTGGCCGCACCAGAATAGGCTGGAGAATACCCCGCTCCCGGATAGATTCAGCCAGTTCCTGTAATGCTTCTGGCTCCATATCCTGACGTGGCTGAAAAGGCCCTGGCGCCAGAACCTCAATCGGTAATGAGCTTGCTGTAGGCGCAGCCTTACTGGCGGATTTATTAGCAGAAGATGCAGGGTCATCTACAGAAGCGACATCACCCAGCAACGCAGCCAATCCACGCCCAAGCTTAGGACGAGCGGAAGATTTACGTGATGATTGACCACTCATGATACCGATGCCCTCTTCATGACTTCTGCTGCCAATGCCTGATAAGCGGTTGTTCCACTGGCTCTGGAATCATACAGCATAACAGGCTGACCATGGCTTTGGGCTTCTGAAATACGAATATTACGTGGGATAACCGTTTCCAGCACATCTTTACCAAAGAAGCTTCGCGCATCCGCAGCCACAAGCTCAGACAAATTATTTCGTCTGTCATACATGGTCAGCACAATGCCTGCCATTTTCAGTTCTGGGTTCAGGTTTTTCTGCACCCGCCCAATGGTCTTTACCAGATGCCCCAAGCCTTCCAACGCAAAGAACTCACACTGTAGCGGAGCCAGCACACCATCTGCCGCCACAAAAGAATTCAGCGTCAGAAGCCCAAGGCTTGGGGGACAATCTATAATCACAAAATCCACAGTCTCGCGCAGAGGTTCCAATGCCGTGCGTAATCTGGTTTCTCGGTGCTCAGCATCCACCAATTCAATCTCAGCACCAACCAGTTCTGTATTGGCCGCGATAACTGAAAGATTTTCAATCTCGGTAGGCTGTAAAAGATCATCCGCGACTTTTTCATGCATTAGAAGCGCATAAGAGCCACCTTTGCGGGAATCATAATCAACTCCCAAACCCGTTGAAGCATTCCCCTGAGGGTCCATATCCAGAAGCACAACTTTAGCGCCATCGGCCGCCAGAGATGCTGCCAGATTAATGGCGGTAGTGGTTTTGCCTACGCCCCCTTTCTGGTTTGCAACAGCAAAAACGTGGCAGGCTTTCCCGCTTTTCTTAACCTTAGACACGATTAAAATTTCTCACTTCCAGAATCATACCATCAGAACTTGTCTGGCTTGGATATGTTTGCACATCCATTTGCCAAACCTGTTCCGCTTCTTGGATTTCCTGCACAGCCTGTTGCCCCTTAAGAAAAACAGCTTTTCCTTTTGGTTGTAACAGCGGGTGCGCCCACTCCAAAAGTTTAACCAACGGGGCCAAGGCCCGCGCTGTTACTACAGGCGCAGGCTGAACTTTTACACTTTCAAGCCTGCATGGCAAAACTTCCAAATCCGTTTGGGTAAGCCGCGCGGCTTCACGCAAAAAAGCAGCCTTCCTTTGATCCGATTCAATCAATACCCCAGGTATTCCTGTGGCAATCCCTACCACAACAGCCGGGAATCCACCCCCAGAGCCCATATCAATAAATCGGCTCTGGCCTTGTATCAAAGGAACAAGTTGAAGACTATCCAGAACATGCCGGCTCCAGACATTCTCAATATCCTTGGAAGAAACAAGGTTGATACGAGGGTTCCACTTTTCCAGAAGGCTCACAAAGGCAGAAAGTCTTTCTTCTGTTTCACGTGAAACATGAACACCCTCAGGCCACTTGTGCATGGTGCTGCCCTTTTTTGAGATAAGCCAAAACAGCCATAAGGGCAGAAGGGGTTATGCCCGGTATACGTTGTGCAGCACCAAAGCTTTCAGGGCGTGCCTGCTCTAACCTTTCCTGCATTTCTGCACTCAGGCCACCTATTTTTCTAAAATCCATATCTTGAGGGAAGCGAATTTCTGTTTCTGCCTCAAGCTGTTTAATCTCGCGCTTCTGCCTTACCAGATAGCCGCTATAACGTGCTTCTGTCCTTACATAACTGCGCGCACGTTCAGAATACTCCTGCACCCAAGGTGCCAAGGCTTCTATAGTATTTTCAGGAACTGCCTGCCCGATAACTTCCAAAAGATTTCTGCGGCGGCCATCCTGCGCTACTTTAATACCAACCTGAGCAAGTGCTTGTGGTGGCCAACTTTCTGATTCTGCTTTTTGAGTCAATTGTTCTATCTCGCGCATATCTCTCGCAAAGGCTTCACGCCTCTCTGCACCGATACACCCCCAATCCAACCCTATTGGAGTTAAACGTACATCTGCATTATCAGCCCGCAATGTCAGACGATATTCAGCACGCGATGTAAACATACGGTAAGGTTCACTCACCCCTTGCGTGGTTAAATCATCAATCATGACACCCAAATAGGCTTTGCCACGATCAAGGCTAACAGCCTGCTGCCCCCCTGCTCTTCTTGCCGCATTTACCCCAGCAAGAAGCCCCTGAGCACCGGCTTCTTCATACCCTGTGGTGCCGTTAATCTGGCCCGCCAAGAATAAATTAGGGCACTTTTTAAGTTCCAAAGAAACCGTTAGTTCACGCGGGTCAACGTAATCGTATTCTACAGCGTAACCATATTGCGCAATAACCGCCTTCTCCAACCCTGGAATGGAGTGGATCATGGCATCCTGCACATCTGCTGGCAGGCTGGTTGAAATACCATTGGGGTAAACGAGATCTCCCCCTTCGTGATCAGGAAGTGCTTCAGGCTCTAGAAAAATCTGATGCCCTGTTTTTTCTGAAAACCGCACAACCTTATCTTCAATAGAAGGGCAATATCGCGGCCCGCGGCCTGAAATAGCTCCGCCATACACGGCAGACAGATGCAAATGCTCCCTGATAATATCGTGGGTTTTTGGAACTGTTGTCGTTATGCCACACACCATTTGCGGATTTGTGATAGATGCCGTCAATCGGCTAAATGGTTCGGGGGATGTATCCCCCCTGTCAACAGCAAGAGATGTCCAATCTATTGTATCGCGCTTGAGGCGTGCTGGCGTTCCGGTTTTCAAACGCGCAATTCGCAAGCCCAGTTTTTTTAACCGCGATGCTAATGCAACCGAAGGTTGTTCTCCAATCCGCCCCGCCGGCTGGCTTTTATGTCCAATATGAATAACTCCATCTAGGAACGTACCTGTTGTTAAAACAACAGCACCAGCAGCCCATTGGCGGCCATCCTCACAGGCAACACCAGCAACGCGGTTTTGATCATCACAAATCAGATCTGTTACAGCGGCTTCTTCAATATCAAGCCCTGCTGTGTCCGCCAAAATATCCTGCACAGCTTGACGGTATAAAAGACGATCTGCCTGAGCCCGTGGCCCCTGCACAGCAGGCCCCTTGGAGCGATTAAGAAGTTTAAAGTGAATACCGGCCCTATCTGCCGCCCGTGCCATAACACCATCCAGCGCATCAATTTCACGCACCAGATGGCCCTTCCCTATACCGCCTATGGCAGGGTTACAGGACATGGCGCCAACCGTATTTTTATGGTGCGTCAACAAAAGCGTTTTGGCACCACAACGCGCAGCAGCGGCAGCGGCCTCGCATCCAGCATGGCCTCCCCCTACCACAATAACATCGTAAGCCTTGTTCATTGCTTGCCCTTCCTGCACACCTTACTTTCCAATACAAAACTGGCCAAATATCGTATCCAGCAGATCTTCTACACCAACATGCCCGGTTAACCGTCCCAATGCCCGCATAGCTAACCTTAGTTCTTCGCCGCGCAATTCTGGCCAGTCCTGCTGCAACGCAGCATGGAGGCATTGTACAGCCTCCTGCACACCAGCTTTGTGCCGCGCACGTGTAAGAAGCGGTGCGCCTGATATAGATGCCGCCGTTAGTTCCTCAACTTTTCTTTGCAGAAAAGTGTAGAGTTCCGGCAGCCCTTCTCCTGTTTTCAAACTGATAGCACGAACATTCTTACCTTGAATGACTTTTGGAATTTCTCCGATATCAGCTTTGTTCCCTATCAAAACCGCATCGGGGAAAACATCATCCGGCGGCTCATTCGCTGGGAACATTTGTAACACACAGTCAGCCTGTTTCACGTGAAACAATGCGCGGCGTACCCCTTCAGCTTCAATTTCATCATCTGTTTCTCGCAAGCCTGCGGTATCAACAAATGTCACCTTTATCCCGGCAAGAATACAGGCTACCTCCAAAGCATCACGCGTTGTCCCAGCCTTGGAAGATACAATGGCGGTATCCCGTCCCGTAAGCCAATTTAACAAACTGCTTTTGCCTGCATTTGGTGGGCCAGTAATGGCAAATACCACCCCTTGCCGTATCCTCTCTCCATGTTCTCCATCAGCTATATGCTGTTGCATTTCAAACTGAAGTTTCTGAATTTCCTGATTGATGCCTTCTTCCACTTCAGACGGCAAACCTTCATCTGGAAAATCTATAAGGGCTTCCTGAAAAGCGAGAACTTTTTTTAACCGCTCGGACCAGCCTGAATATAAATGGCTTAATGCACCATCTGCCTGCGCCAAAGCTAACTTTCTCTGTCCATCGGTTTCAGCGGCAACCAGATCAGCAATACCTTCGGCTTCAACCAAATCCATACGACCATTTACAAATGCTCGTCTTGTAAATTCACCGGGCTCCGCTGGGCGCGCGCCTAGCTGAACCAAAGCGTCGGAAACAGCACGAATAATAGCTGGCCCTGCATGCAGATGCAGTTCAAACCCATCTTCCCCTGTATAACTCTGCGGCCCGGGAAACCAGAGAACCAGTGCTTCATCTAGCAAGTCATCCTGAGCAGATGCGTTTTTCCAAATTTTGCGAAGAACCGCCTTACGCGCTTCTGGCACCTTGCCACAAAGCTGTAAAAGAATATTACGGCTGCCTGCGCCACTCACACGCAAAACTGCAATTGCCGCACGCTCTATTCCTGTTGAAAGCGCAAAGATTGTATCTTCAGCCTGATACCCCAACGCGGCCATCCTTCCCGTTATCGTATGCCTGTTTCTTCTTGCTGCTTCTAATGCAGTTTTTCATGCAAACGTAGGGTTAAAAAATGATAGCCTCCCTCTTGCCCTCGTGATGAACACACTCCGCTCACACAACACCACAAGATTTTAAACAAAAGTAAGGTTATCTTTTTATGCCCCAACTCTCGCTGCACTCTCCTTTAGGCCCGATCACTTTGTCTGAGGAAGAAGGAAAAATTATCTCTTTGGATTGGGGATGGGGGCGAGATCAAACCGAAACCCCTCTGCTCTGCCAAGCGCGTGAATGGTTGGATAATTGGTTTGATGATCCTCAGGCAGTAGGTGCTTTTCCATTCCCGCTAGATCCGTATGGAACAGCTTATCAGAAAAAAATTTGGGCAGCATTGCAGGAAATTCCTGTAGGCGAGACAACCACATATGGAGAACTCGCCAAAAAAATCGGCGGTAGCCCTCAGTCAGTTGGTCAAGCTGTCGGGAGAAACCCCATTCCTATTCTTATTCCCTGCCACCGCGTTGTGGGGGCTTCTAGCTTAGGAGGATATTCTGGAGATGGTGGTGTGGATGATAAAGCATGGCTTCTCCGCTTAGAAGGAGCCAAATTTCCATACCACACCTAAACTGTTCTGATACGGATTCTAGCCTTACAGAATAAGCTTCTGTTTCCTATTTTCTGTCACAGCTTTCTGTGCGGGTATTAAAAAATTTTCCGGCACTACATCTAACAACAGACGATGAATCCGTATCATTTCCATAACTTGTGGGGGGTGGATAAGAAGGCACACTCTCCCCCTGCTGCGCACCATTATAATAATAGGATGGCGGGGCATAAATGCTCTGCTGTGGCACCGAATTATACTCGGATGCCGCAGCACTTCCTATCGCTAGACCAAGCACAGAACCGAACATAAACGGAGCCCCCCAGCCCCAACCACCACCCCAATAAGGGTATCCCCACGGGCCGCCATAGCCCCAACCATAATACGGATACCCCCAGCCCCACGGGCCACCTCCCCAACCACCGTACCAACCGCCGCCCCACGGGCGCCCTCCCCAGCCGCCGCCACGCCACGGGCCGCCACCCCAACCACCGGGGCCACCCGGACCTCCACGTGGGCCACCGAATCCACCACGAGGAAAACCTCCTCCGGGGCCACCAAAGCCACCATGACCAAAACCGCCACCACCAGGACCGCCGAAGCCACCGTGGCCAAATCCACCACCACCGGGACCGCCAAATCCACCGTGGCCAAATCCGCCCCCTCCACCAAAGCCACCCCCGCCTGGCCCGGGATGAGCATGTGCTGAAAATACAGGAACGCTAAGCCCACATACCAAAAGGGCTGCCAACCCTGTTTTTTTGGATATTGCAGTCCACATAACACCGGTGCCCTTTGCACTTAACTTCGGATACTGCTGCACGACATAATGCCGTAATGTGTCTTTCTTCTAACTATTACATGGGCATTAAAAGACAATTTGCCACTGCTTTTTCTCCTGATCTGCTAGGATAAAAGCTCAGATTCATGTTGTGTTTTTTGCATTCCTGATATACATTTTAATCATTGGAGGAAGCGGAAAAGAATTATCTTCTGCTTTGCCCCCTAACACCCCAAATTAGGAGGCCGGACTCATGGCATGGAAAAAAGCAACTTTTGTTTCTTTATGGCTAGCTGCCCTTAGCCTGGCCATCTGCTCCACTTTTATTTTTATTGCATGCGGGCTTAAGTTTTCTATTTTTCATTCTGGTCTCACTGTAAACCAGTCTGATTTTGTAGATAACACGCCTTTTTCTGTATATTTGTGGCAGATGTTGCCAGAAACAACACGTTGGAATGATTACGTGTTTTCTGGCCCAGGTTTGATTGGTCTGGCAGCTTTCTTGGCGAGCATTGGCTTAGGTTCTTATGCTGCCATTAAGTTGGAAGAAATCAACCACGCGGCACTTGTGGCTAAAAAGACAGAAATGCACCGTTGGGATTCTTTGCTTATTGGCTCTTCCTTGGAAGACACATTGCAGAATTTTCAACATTCAAATGCATCAGATGTGCAACCTTACGCCGTTAAAAGTGCCTGATAACAGAATATAAATGTATGAAAATGCTTCTGCTTGGAATCTATTCCGGGCAGAAGTTTTTTTTATGCAATATGCATTGCATAACGCATCATAACAATTTTAAGGAAAAACTTGGTCGGAGTGAGAAGATTCGAACTTCCGGCCCCTGCGTCCCGAACACAGTGCTCTACCAGGCTGAGCTACACTCCGATTACACGCTGCCTATACAGCGCTCTGGCCTGAGAAGCAAGAGTAGAAATGAGCCTTCCTACCCTTGCTCCATTTTATTTTACATCACATCCATACCCAACGCTTCTGTATGCTCTGTAACGCGGGAGCATTCCAGAGCCGCGGCAGCATTCGGCACAACGCTCAACAAAGATCTCGCATCTACTGAGGCAAATCCTTGTTTCACCGCCTCATCAAGCATGGCTACAACCTTATCGCCCCATCCATCTACGTTAATAAGCACGATGGGCTTATCGTGGCGTTTAAGCTGTCTCCATGTCAGAATTTCCAGAAGCTCTTCAAATGTTCCAAAACCACCAGGCAAAATCCAAAAAGCATCGGCACGTGAAAACATGATCTGCTTACGGGTATGCATGGAATCTGTAACGATCAGTTCAGAAACGTCTTCATTCATTTTTTCACGGGTTTTTAAAAATTCAGGGATAACACCCGTAACACTGCCACCTGCTTGAATAACAGCATGGGCCACAACCCCCATCAGCCCATTTGCACCGCCCCCATATACCAGCCGGATTCCGGCCTTGGCCAATTCTTTGCCCGTTTCCTGCGCTGCCTGCTGATACACAGGCTTTGCCCCCATGCGGGAACCACAGAACACGGCGACTGCACGCACATCAATTGTCATTCTTTATGTTCCTCCAAATAAGTTTCTAAAGTTTTAGAGATCTGTTTCTTACGGTAAAATGGATTGTCCATTTTCCTTACGATAAACAAAAGCACATATTCCCACACCCATCAGGCTCATAAGTGCTGTTGTTAAAAACAATCCCTGATATCCCCAAAACGGAATAATAAAGCCTAAAACGGGTCCTGATAGGCCAAGGGCGATATCAAGAAAAACAGAAAATGCGCCTACAGCAATACCTTTATTTTCTGGCTTTGTGCGGGCTACAGCCCCTACCCCCAAAGCAGGAAACAAAAGTGAAAAACCAGCACCCGTTAACGCAGCCCCTATATTTGCCCAAACAGGTGAATGCCCCATAGCCAATACACATAAGCCCAAACTTTCTATGAGTAAGGAAACCAATGCAACAATTGTGCCACCACGTTTTGTTATCTGAGTTGTAAAACCAAACCGTGTCAAAACAAAAACACATCCAAAAATAGATAATGCAGTTGCAGCTCCGCTCCAGTTCTGATCAGCAAAATACAACGTCAGCAAGGATGAAATAGCGCCAAACCCAATAGAACCCGCAGCCAGAGCCATGCCATATGGTGCAACCTGACCAAAAACTGTCATAAAGGAATGGCGCTTACCCGTAGATGGGGAAAGCGGTTTAACTGCTACCTGATGCCATGCCCACGGCACCCCCAAAAGCAGCATCAGCATACAGCACAGGCCTATGCCCCAAAAACCACCTAATGCAGCATGAGACTGATAAATCATCATGGCAATAGGCGCCCCTAATGCAATGCCGCCATAAGAACACACACCATTCCAGGAGATAACACGGGCGGTTCCGGGTGCCCCTACCCTCTGAATGTTCCAGACAATAACACCAGTCGCAACCCAGCTTTCAGATATGCCCAAAAAAATACGGCCCAATAGAACAATTGCCAAAGCCCCTACAGGCCAGGCCATCATGGAAGGCGCAAGCATGATGAACAAACCAGAAAGCGCACCCAGAAAAAGCCCTGCAATGACAACCCTTTTAGGGCCACGTGTATCTATCCGCCGGCCAGCTCCTACACGGGATATAAATGTGGCCAGATACTGAACGGAAACAGCAAACCCTGCGAGCGCAGAGCTAAATCCCAACTGTTCTTTTACAAACAATGGCACAACTGCCATTTGTAAACCGATTTCTACGTAACAAAGCAAAGTAAAAACCACGATGGCAAAAATAGACCATAGCGTTTTTCCTGCTGTATCTGGTGCTCCTTCAATATTATTATTTCCGTTCATTACATTCCTTCATGGTAATGGTATGGCATAATCAGAATCCGTACCAATTTGCTCGCATATGATAGGCGAATGCAAAGCAAAACTTAGGAATCCAGCATGAATATGTCTTCACCTGATGATGAAGGTTACATCACCATTTCCACCCGCATTGCTTATGAAAACCCATGGACCCGTGTGCGGGAAGACATCATCCGCTTACCTAATGGTAAAGATGGCCTTTATGGCATTGTAGAAAGAGGCGAATTTGTTGTTATCCTTCCTTTGGGCACATCTACAGATGGCCACCCAACTGTAACTTTGGTCAATCAATACCGTTATCCCATTAAAAAACGGCTATGGGAGTTACCAATGGGCATGTGGGAGGCTCAACCAGATGCCAAAATAGAAGATGTTGCCGCAGGTGAATTACGAGAAGAGACAGGCTTACGAGCCCAAACATTACAACATGCAGGCATTGTTTATCAGGGAGCAGGATATTCTACCCAGAAAGGTCACGTCTATTTGGCCACAGGATTAACCCAAGGTAACCGTCAGCTAGAGGATACCGAACAAGGTATGACATGTCATACTTTTCTTCTTTCAGAAGTAGAAAATATGATACGTAAAAATGAGATCACCTGCATGGTCAGCTTAGCTGCATTTGGTCTTTTACGTATTAAAAATATGATATAAAAATAAAAATCCCCTGATTTACAGGGGATTTTTCTAAAATGGTTGAACAACAACCATAATAACAATAATCATCATCAAGATAGTTGGCACTTCATTGGCAATACGATAAAATTTTTCTGAATGCCTATTATGGTCAGAAGAAAAATCTTTACACCAACGCGCACAACACCCATGAAAAACAAACATACAGAATACAGCAGTAAGTTTTGTATGCCACCATCCCGCATGCCAATTTACCCCACCTGGGGTCAACACAAGTAGCACACCAAAAAACAGGCTAGCACACATAGCCGGTGTCATAATTGCTTTCAAAAGTCTGCGTTCCATAATTTTAAACCGCAGATTTTCCTGTGATCCAACAGCAACCTGGCAATGATAAACAAATAATCGTGGCAGATAAAATAACCCGGCCATCCACGCCATAACAGACATGATATGAAAAGCTATCAGCCAACGTAACCACGGCAAAAGGGTATCTATAACCATCATCAACGCCCTTGCTGTTGCAAAGCTTTCTGAACCAAAGGCGCAAATTGTGAAAGATGGTTAATTCTTAAAATATTATTCCATTTTGGAATAGGGTTTCCTTCTGGCCTTAGCATCACACAAGCCATTCCGGCATCAACGGCTGCCTGTGCACCTGTATCACTGTCTTCCAGTACAAGACATTCTGCAGGAGAAACACCTTCTTCTTCTGCGGCTTTCAGATACACATCAGGTTTGGGTTTTGGAATTCCCATATCTCTTGCTGAGTGGATACGGTTTTTAAAAAAGTGCTCAAGATTGGTAATAGAAAACTTTGCATCCATCTCTTCTTGAGATGAATTGGATGCAACCCTTACAGGAACACCCATTTTTTGAATACTATTGAGCATATCATAAACGCCCTCAACAGGTTCAACACCTTCTTTCATGGCAACCACAAAGCGTTTTTGCATCATGCTTGCCCATCCAGCCCCTAGCTTTGCGCCAGTTTCCTGCTCAATCATGTGCTGTATTCCCGGCAACGCCATGCCGGAAAATACTTTTACTGCTTGCTTATCCGGCACGTTCATACCAACGCGCCGAGCTTCTTCTGCACTGATGCGACAACATGTTTCTTCGCTATCAACCAGAACACCATCGCAATCAAAAATAATAAGTTTGAGATGCCCTTGAGGGGAAAGAACGAGTGGTTGTTCTGCCATCAGGCTGTTTCCCTTATCGTGTTTACCAATTCCGCAACGTGTTCAACAGGTGTTTGTGGCAACACACCATGCCCTAAATTGAAAACATGCGCACGCCCTCGGCCAGCTTCACGAATAGCCAGTGCCTCACGCTTCATGGCATCTCCACCTGCCAATACAGAAACCGGGTCCAGATTACCTTGAATTCCAACATGCTCTGGCAGCATGGAACGCACAATTTCTATATCTGCCCCTGTATCCAGCGCCACAACATCTACGCCGGTTTCTCGTGCATATTCGGCAACCAATACACCACTTAAACGCGGAAACCCGATAATACGGGTAGAAGGATGTCGGGCTTTAATAGCCTGAACAATCTGGCGAGATGGCGCAATAACGTGTTTACGAAATTCTGAGGGAGATAACAGACCAGCCCACGAATCAAATAGCATGACAGCTTCAGCACCTGCTTCAATCTGCTTGCAAAGATATTCGGCTGTTGTTCGGGTAAGTAAATCCATTAACCGATCAAACAGAACAGGTTCCGCGTAAGCCATCTGCCGGGTAACAGCAAACTCCCGAGATCCATGCCCTTCAACCATGTAACAGGCAACTGTAAAGGGAGCGCCCGTAAAACCAAGCAAAGTGGTTGCGCCTGGTTGTGCAACACCAATTTTATCCGGGCCATTCAGTTCTTTACGCAAGCGTGTCAGAGTTTCCAAAACAGGCGCTGTAATCTCGGCAATACGCGCAGGATCCAACTTGGCCAGATCCTGCTCAGAGCGAATAGCACCCAGTATAGGGCCCTTACCTTCTACAAATTCAAGGGATTGTCCCATCGCCCATGGTAAAATCAGAATATCGGAAAACAGAATAGCGCCGTCCATTCCAAAACGTTTGATCGGCTGCAATGTCAGTTCTGTTGCAATATCTGGTGTCATGCAGCGTGTCAGAAAATCTGCTTTGGCACGCATGGCCCGAAATTCTGGCAGAAAGCGACCAGCTTGCCGCATCAGCCACATCGGAGGCGGCCACAAGGCTTCACCATTGAGTGTTCTTAAAAGCCGTTTGGCGGAGGGGATATGTTCGTCTGTCATCAT